>JAGZXV010000005.1 GCA_018378255.1 Clostridiaceae bacterium
GTGGTAAATTTACCACCTTCTTTTTTTACTTTTATACTTGACGAAGCGGCTTGTTTTCTATATAATTGAGTGGATGTTTAATTAAAATAGTCTAAATGTGTTTAATTCAAATTACATTGATTTAGATAACTAGAGTTAGAGGAGGTGCACAGATATGAAAATGACATTTCAGCCTAAAAACAGACAGAGATCAAAAGTTCATGGTTTCAGAGCTAGAATGAGTACTCCGGGCGGAAGAAAAGTATTAGCTTCCAGAAGAGCAAAAGGTAGAGCAAAATTATCAGCTTAATGAACCAAGGCCGCAAGTGATTGTGGCCTTTTTTTGACATAAGAGAATCGGAAGATTTCCGGTTCTCATTGTCTTCTATCATTATTTTGGAGGACGATTTGAAACATTTTAATTCGATTAAGAAGAATAGTGATTTTCAGAAGGTTTACAGAAACGGAAAATCCTATGCAAACAAATTATTAATCATGTACGTGAAAGAAAACGGCGGAGAACCGAACAGAATCGGTATATCCGTCAGTAAAAAGGTTGGAAACAGCGTAGTCAGGCACCATATCACCAGATTAATAAGAGAAATATTTCGTCTGAATGAAAACATGTTGGAGACTGGATTAGACATCGTAGTGGTTGCCAGACCGGCAGCAAAAGAATCAGATTTCAAATCAATCGAGAGTGCATATCTGCACCTATGCGGACTTCATAACATTAAAAAAGAATCGAAGTGATCTTATGATTAAAAAAATACTCATATTGATGATCAGGTTTTACCAGATATTCCTGTCACCTTTAAAAGTAAGAACTCACTGTATTTATACACCTACGTGTTCTCAATACGCCATTGAGGCACTTCAAAAGTATGGTGTATTAAAAGGTACATGGTTGGCTGTAAAGAGGATACTCAGGTGTCACCCTTGGGCCGAAGGCGGTTATGATCCTGTCCCGTAGAATAATTTCACAGTCTGGCTGTGAATCATTTGAGGAGGTAGTTCATTGGATTTCTTAGTATTGACTAAAACAGGAGGCTTTTTGTTAGGGCCGATTGCTAATGTTTTAGGTGTCATCATGGATGCATTATTCCGTTTTACCAGTATTTTTGGTGTGATGAACATCGGTTTATGTATTATTTTATTTACAATTGTTATTAAGCTGATCATGTTCCCGCTTACCCTGAAACAGCAGAAATCAAGTAAGCTGATGGCTGTTATGCAGCCGGAAATTCAGGCAATCCAGAAGAAGTATAAGGGAAAAAATGATCAGGATTCCATGATGAAGATGAACGTGGAAACAAAGGCGGTTTATGAGAAGTATGGAACTTCCATGACAGGCGGATGTCTGCAGCTTATTATCCAGATGCCTATCCTGTTTGCATTGTACCGTGTTATTTATAATATCCCGGCATATGTAGAATCCGTAAAGATGTATTTTGCCCAGGTTGTTACAGCTATCAGCGGCGTTGACAGCTTATCCAACTTAGCTGAGGGAGCAGCAACCAATCTTGTAAATTTTGCTAACGCCAACAACATTCCATTAACCGGAATGACTGCCATCGGCGATCTGACAGGTGTTTCAGGTGACGCTCTCGGCAATAAGATGATCGATATCTTATATAAATTAAACCCGGCTCAGTGGATCGCACTTGCCAATGATCCTACATTCCATTCTGCAGCGGATGTGATCAATACCAACGCAGCCCAGATTGAAAGCATGAACTCTTTCCTGGGAATTAACCTGGCGACTTCACCGTGGACAGGCTTTGTTCCTACACTGGCATGGCTGATTCCGGTTCTGGCCGGTTTGACACAGTGGTACAGTACAAAACTCATGACTTCCACCCAGTCTATGAGCGAAGATACCCCTGGCGCACAGTCCATGAAAACCATGAATACGATGATGCCTCTTATGTCGGCATTTTTCTGCTTTACGTTCCCGGCAGCTATCGGTATTTACTGGGTAGCCAGCAGTGCTGTTCAGGTTGTACAGCAGTTGGCAGTTAACTCTTATCTGAACAAAGTTGATATGGATGAGATGATTGCTAAGAATGTGGAAAAGGCTAATAAGAAGCGTGCTAAACAGGGACTTCCGCCTGCCAAGGTGTCACAGAATGCTACTGCGAACTTAAAGAGCCTTCAGGCTCAGGCTGAAAAGGAAGAAGCTGAGAGAGCGAAAAAGATTGAAAAGACCCAGGAAATGGTAAAGGAATCCACCAGTTATTATAATCAGAATGCGAAGCCAGGCAGTTTGGCTGCCAAGGCCAATATGGTTCAGAAGTATAATGAGAAGCACAACAAATAAGGAGGGGGTCCGGTATGAATAAAACAATTACAGTTCATGCAAAAACTGTAGATGAAGCGCTTATAAAAGCATCAATTGAACTTGGAACTGCCAGTGATAATATTCATTATGATATTATCGAAAAGGGAAGTACAGGCTTATTTGGTTTTATAGGTGCTAAGGACGCTGTTATAAGTGCAAGAATCATGGAAGCGGAAGAGAAAGCTTTAAAAGAAGCCGCTAAGGTTACAGCAAAGCAGGAAACAAAGGCGCCTTTAAAAGAAGAGAAGAAACCATTTGTTAAAGAAGAGAAAAAAGCTGCTGTAAAGGATAGCGTAAAAGCTGAGAAGAAAGCTGAAAAAGTTGATAAAGCTGAGAAAAAACCTGAAGCTAAAAAACCAGCTGTAAAAGAAACGGCTGTGAATGCACAGGTTTCTAAGGATACTACTGCTAAGGAAGGTTTGGATCCGGCCGGAAGCGCAGTGAAGTTCTTAAAGGACACATTTGCCGCCATGGGCATGGAAGTGCAGATTGATGCGCTTTATAATGAAGGTGAAAAAGAACTGACTGTTAATATGGCAGGCGATGATATGGGAATCCTGATCGGTAAGAGAGGACAGACCCTTGATTCGCTGCAATATCTGGTAAGCCTTGTTGTCAATAAGGAGAATGAAGGATACGTAAGAGTTAAACTGGATACGGAGAATTACCGTGAGAGAAGGAAAGAAACTCTGGAAACCTTAGCGAAGAATATTGCTTATAAGGTAAAGAGGACAAAACGGTCCGTATCTTTGGAGCCGATGAATCCTTATGAGAGAAGAATTATTCACTCAGCGCTTCAGAGCGACCGCTATGTGGTTACCAGAAGTGAAGGGGAGGAACCGTTCAGACATGTTGTGATCTCTTTAAAGAGGGAGAACAGCAGCAAAAAGGAAAGATATAATTCTGAAAAATAAAACCGAGGGTTTGGGATGTTTTGTGGCATATGTGCCGGACACCTCAAGCCCTTTGTTTCATTCATTGAAAAGAAAAGGTTGAAGAGATGGTAAAATCAGATACAATTGCTGCAATTGGAACTGCTGTGAGCAGCTCGGGAATTGGAATTATCAGAATCAGCGGTCCGGAATCGTTTGAGATAACAGACCGGATATTCAAGGCTAAGAATGGAAAGAAGATTGGAGATGCGAAGTCCCATACAATTCATTACGGACACATTTGTGATGGGGATGAAGTGATAGATGAAGTGCTTGTTATGGTTATGAAGGGGCCTCACAGCTATACTGCTGAAGATACGGTTGAGATCGACTGCCACGGCGGTGTATTAATGATGAAAAAGATTCTGGAGACGGTGATCAGGTATGGAGCCAGACCTGCGGAACCAGGTGAATATACAAAGAGGGCATTTTTAAATGGGCGAATGGACCTCTCTCAGGCGGAAGCTGTTATTGATGTGATCAATGCTAAGAATCAATATGCCCTGAAGAGTTCGGTCAGCCAGTTAAGCGGCGCGGTGTCCAATAAGATTAAGGAACTGAGAGAGAGGATTATCTATCATATCGCTTATATTGAATCGGCTCTGGATGATCCGGAACATATCTCTTTAGAGGGGTATTCAGAAGAGTTGTCAGGGGTGCTGGGATCGGTTCTTAAAGAGGTGGAAAAGCTAGTGGCTTCTTCGGATAACGGAAAGGTGATGTCAGAGGGCATAAAGACGGTTATTCTCGGCAAGCCAAATGCGGGAAAATCATCTTTGATGAATGTGCTGGCCGGGGAAGAACGGGCCATTGTTACGGATATAGCCGGAACGACCCGGGATACTCTGGAAGAGCATATCAGAATGCAGGGAATCAGCCTGAATGTAGTTGATACGGCCGGAATCAGGGATACAGAAGATGTGGTGGAGAAAATCGGCGTAAAAAAGGCCAAATCTGCGGCCGACGAAGCGGATCTTATCATCTATGTGGTGGACGGATCCTGTGAGCTGGATGATAATGACCAAAAAATTATTGATTTGATCAGGAATAAAAAATCTATCATCATATTAAATAAGACGGATCTCAATATGGTCATTTCAAAAGAGGAATTGGAAGAAAAGACAGGCCAGAAGGTTATTCCCGTGTCGGCAAAGGAAGTGACGGGAATAGAAGAGCTGGAAAAAGAGATTAAGTCCATGTTTTACCAGGGCGAGATTGATTTTAATGATGAGGTATATATTACCAATGTCAGACATAAAAAAGCTTTGACAGATGCGCTGAACAGCCTTAATATGGTTCAGGAAAGCATTAATAACGGAATGCCGGAGGATTTTTACTCCATTGATCTGATGGATGCATACGAAAGTTTAGGCAGCATTATCGGAGAAGCGGTGGAAGATGATCTGGTAAATGAGATTTTCAGCAAGTTCTGTATGGGAAAATAGGAAGGAATTAATTATGCCGAATCTGGAAGAAACATATGATATTGTAGTTGTCGGTGCAGGACATGCGGGATGTGAGGCCGCTTTGGCTGCAGCCAGGCTGGGGCTGGAGACCATTATGTTTACGGTAAGCATTGACAGTATCGCCCTTATGCCATGTAATCCTAATGTCGGAGGCAGTTCTAAGGGACATCTGGTCAGAGAACTGGATGCTTTAGGCGGCGAAATGGGAAAAAATATAGATAAAACATTTATCCAGTCAAAAATGCTGAATGAATCCAAAGGGCCTGCGGTTCACTCTCTCAGAGCCCAGGCGGATAAACAGGAATACTCCCGTGAGATGAGAAGAACGTTGGAGAACACGGATCATCTGACCATACGGCAGGCAGAGGTGTCTGAGATAATCGTGGAAGATGGCAGAATAACAGGCGTTAAAACTTATTCAGGCGCAGTATATCATGCAGGAGCGGTAGTTTTGGCCACAGGTACTTATCTGAAGGCCAGATGTATCTATGGAGATGTCAGCAATCCCACAGGGCCTAATGGGCTTCAGTCGGCTAATCATCTGACGGATTCTTTGAAGGAACATGGAATAGAGATGTTCCGGTTTAAAACGGGTACTCCGGCCAGAGTGGATAAGAGAAGTATAGATTTTTCCAAGATGGAAGAGCAGTTTGGGGATGAACGGGTTGTACCTTTTTCATTTACCACTGATCCGGAATCGGTACAGAAGGATCAGGTATCCTGTTGGCTTACTTATACGAATGAAAAAACTCATGATATTATCAGGGCTAATTTGGATCGCTCGCCTTTATTTTCCGGGGCGATTGAAGGAACAGGTCCCAGGTATTGTCCGTCTATCGAGGACAAAGTGGTCAAATTCCCGGACAAAAACCGTCATCAGCTATTTGTGGAACCAGAAGGACTTTATACTAATGAGATGTATCTTGGCGGTATGTCCAGTTCTTTGCCGGAAGATGTACAGTATGCAATGTACAGGACTGTGCCTGGTCTTGAAAATGTCAAAATAGTTCGAAATGCATATGCAATTGAATATGATTGTATTAATTCCAGACAATTAAAAGCTACGCTGGAATTTAAGAATATTGAAGGATTGTTCAGCGGCGGTCAGTTTAATGGCAGTTCAGGATATGAAGAGGCTGCAGTCCAGGGATTTATGGCAGGTGTAAACGCATCGATGAAAGTGCTTGGAAGAGATCCTTATGTGCTGGACCGTTCCCAGGCATATATCGGTGTACTGATTGATGATCTTGTGACAAAAGAAAATCATGAACCTTATCGCATGATGACGTCTAGGGCGGAATATCGCCTGCTTTTGCGCCAGGATAATGCAGATTTGAGGTTAACTGAAATTGGCCATGATATGGGGCTGATCAGTGATGAAAGATATGAAAAACTCTTGGAAAAAGAAAAAATGATTGAAAAAGAGATTAGCCGCCTGGGGCAGACGAATATAGGGGCTAATCGGGTAATACAGGAATTTTTGGAACGGAATAACAGCACATTATTGAAGTCTGGCAGTACTTTGGCAGAACTTGTGAAAAGGCCGGAGTTAGACTACAGTAAACTGGCTGAGATAGATCCTGACAGAACTGAGTTACCGGCGGATGTTATTGAACAAGTGAATATAAACCTTAAATATGAAGGATATATACGGCGTCAGAAACAGCAGGTGGCACAATTTAAAAAGTTAGAGAGTAAAAAATTAGATGTAAATTTTGATTACAGCACAGTACAGGGATTGAGAAGAGAGGCAGTGCAGAAGCTGAATGCATATAAGCCGATGTCGGTGGGGCAGGCCGGCAGAATATCAGGTGTATCGCCGGCGGATATCTCAGTACTGATGGTACATCTGTTTCACTAGAGGGGAAAATGTATGAATGACCAATTTAAAGAGTTAATGGAAAGTGGATTAGATGATTTGGGCCTGTCTTTGAGCAGCGGACAGTTAGAACAATTTTTTGATTATTACCAACTTTTGATTGAATGGAATAAGGTGATGAATCTGACTGCAATTACAGAGCTGGACGGGGTGGTCACAAAACATTTTATTGACAGCTTATCGTTGATAAAAGCATTGGATGATTTGGGAGAGAGAGAGAGAAGTGTAATTGATGTAGGCACAGGCGCTGGTTTTCCAGGAATACCGTTGAAGATCGCTTTTCCAGAATTGAAGATTACTCTGCTGGATTCTTTGAGTAAAAGAGTTAAATATTTGAATGAAGTGATCAGCAAATTGGGGCTGGAGAATATAACGGTAATTCATGGACGGGCGGAAGACTATGGACGTGATTCTTTATACAGAGAAAAGTATGATTTGTGTGTTTCACGGGCTGTGGCCAATATTTCTACATTATCAGAGTACTGCATGCCTTTTGTAAAGGTAGGGGGATATTTTATATCTTATAAATCCGGTAAGATAGAAGAAGAATTAAGTCATGGAAAATCAGCGATTAAGTTGTTGAGCGGTAAAACAGAAGATGTTATAACATTTTTACTGCCTGGCAGTGATGTTGAAAGATCTTTTGTAAAGATAAAGAAGATCGAGCCTATTTCTAAAAAGTATCCGAGGAAACCGGGGGTACCTTCTAAGGAGCCGTTATAAAAATGATGGAGATGTTTCACGTGAAACATCTCTTTTTTTATAATATAAAAGTATATAATGAGGTTTATTCTATTAAGGTATATTATAATTAAGTTAATTTTATTAAGGATATTCCAATATGGTAGATTTAATAAGATATATTCTATCCTGCTAGTACTTTTTATTATATAGTTTTTGATAGGCTTTGGTGTTTGCCATATGAAATTGAACGCTATAAAAAGATATAAAAAACGGAGAATCCTGTAAAGGAAATTCTCCGTTTAATAATTTAAGCAAAATACATATTAATTATTTTCAAAACTTCCGCCGGATTTTCTAAATGGGGCAGATGTTTTGTATTAGGTATAATTGATGATTCTATGGCTGGATTATATTCTTTGTATTCTTTAATTATATCATTAATATGATCTGTCTCGGAACCACCTAATATATATATGCTGTTGTCGACTTTTTTTAATGCATTGATTATATTACATTTAGTGTAATAGCACTTAACACTAGCAAATGTAGACTTAGGTGAATCACCCAGATGGGCCGCCTCATAATATGCATCGATATAAGAGCTTTTTACTGAATATGGATTAAAGAAGTAATCTACTGCAAATTCTTTCTTCAAGGCTTCTTTACTATTGGCAATATTATAAATCAAACTCCCAAGTATTGGAAGATCTAAAAATGCTTTGTAAAACTTGGAATACTTGCCTGGTATATGACTGCAGGTAGATAAATCTTCAGGATTAATCAGCAAGAGCTGGTTAAACAATTCAGGACTGTTATTGCATGCCATAACAACAATAGAAGAAGAAGCGCCTGTGGCTATAATATCGGTCCGATGGCCAATTTCTGATTTGATAAACTCTGAAAGAAGCTGAACAAATAAATAATTTGTATAGGTTAAATATGGTTTTTCTGATCTTCCGCAGCCCAACAGATCGATTGTATAAACGGTATAACTTTCTGAAAGTTTATTAACAAGCAGATTCCATTCAAACCCGCTGGAAGCTGATGTTAAATCATGGACCAGCAACAGTGGTTTTCCTGAACCTGTTTTTGTGTAATGAATATTACCCAGACGCCATTTATAACAGTAGGATTCAGGTTCTGATAATATATTTTTCGAACTTGCGGAAAGAGCGATGAATTTATTCAAAAGAGCAGTACCCGTGGCAGCTCCGGACGATACGATCAATAATGTTAATAGTTTATTTCTGGCTCTCAATTGGCAAACCTCCTATAAGGAATTCTAACTGTTATTATAGTATAATCTGAAAGTATATACAACGTAAAACATATTAAATTATTCTTAAACTTGGAAAGATGAATAAAGGTTTATGTATCTTTAATTTTTCTTAAAAATGTTTCACGTGAAACATTTATTACAAAATAAAGTATCTTTTTTATAGTAAGGCATATGAAAAAAAAGTGAAATGTGTTATACTTTAGTTTGTGACTTTATGTAGAATGAGCATATAAAATTATATTATAATCTGACTAGCGTATGTTAAGAAAGGAAGTATTATGGGACGTATTATAGCGATCGCAAACCAAAAAGGCGGTGTTGGTAAAACAACAACGGCGATAAATCTTTCTTCTTGTCTAGCAGAAGCAGGGCAAAAGGTACTGGCAGTAGATTTTGATCCACAGGGAAATGCTACCAGCGGCCTTGGATTGGAAAAAGAACAGATTGACAATACCGTATATGAATTGCTAATAGGCGACTGTAAGATTGATCAGTGCCTGATCAGGGATGTACAGGAAAATCTGGATGTTTTACCATCTAATGTAAATCTTGCCGGAGCCGAAATTGAACTGCTTGAAATTGATGACAAAGAAAAATTACTTAAAAAATATCTGACCAAAATTGCAAAAAATTATGATTTTATTATTATAGATTGTCCGCCGTCTCTCAGTCTGCTGACAATAAATGCTTTAACGGCTGCCAATACTGTATTAGTGCCCATTCAATGCGAATATTATGCATTGGAAGGTTTGAGCCAAGTACTGAAAACTGTGAGTTTAGTACAAAAAAAGTTAAATCCTAAATTGGAGATGGAAGGTGTTGTTTTCACCATGTATGACGCCCGGACAAATCTGTCTTTAGAAGTTGTCGAAAATGTAAAGAGTAATTTAAATCAAAATATCTATAAAACAATAATTCCGAGAAATGTAAGGCTGGCAGAAGCACCTAGTCATGGAATGCCAATTAATTTATATGATAGCAGATCCACAGGAGCGGAGAGTTACCGTCTGTTGGCTGCGGAAGTAATTAGCAGAGGAGAAGATTTGTGATGTCGAAAAGAAGCGGATTGGGAAAGGGACTGGGCGCTTTATTTGGAGAAGATCTGATGGATCAGCAGCCGGCTTCCCAACAAACACCCACAAGAGAGAAAAAAGTTGAAGCTAAAACAGCTCCAAAAAAGGAAGATGAAACCGTTGGTAAGGAACTGACGGTTAAGATAACAGCTATTGAACCAAACAGCCAACAGCCAAGAAAGGACTTTAATCCGGAATTGCTTCAGGAATTGGCGGACAGTATCAAACAATATGGGGTATTGCAGCCATTGTTAGTACAAAAAAAGGGCAGCTTATATGAGTTAATTGCCGGTGAAAGGCGCTGGAGAGCGGCCAAATTAGCAGGATTAAAGGAAGTTCCAGTAGTTATCCGGGAATATACGAAGCAGCAGAGCATGGAGATTGCCTTAATAGAGAATGTCCAGCGTGAAGATTTAAACCCGATTGAAGAGGCACAGGCTTATCAGCAGTTAATGGAAGAATTTGGATTAAAGCAGGAAGAGATTGCAGTACGGGTAGCAAAGAGCAGAACTGCGGTAACCAACAGTATGCGGCTTCTAAAATTGGATCAAAGAGTTCAGCAAATGCTGACAGAAGGCGTTATAAGCAGTGGACATGCCAGAGCATTACTTTCTTTAGAAGATAAGGAGCAGCAATATGTGATCGCTGAAAAAATAGTGGTGGGAAGACTGAGCGTTCGCGAAGTGGAAAAACTGGTAAAATTGCTGATGAAGCCTAAAAAAGAAAAGATCCAGGAACCGGAAAAGGATTTAAGCTTCATATATAATGACTTGGAAGACAGAATGAAACAAATTATGGGAACAAAAGTAATTATTAATAAAAAAGACAAAAATAAGGGAAGAATAGAGATAGAGTATTATTCAGAAGCCGAACTGGAAAGAATAGTAGAGTTAATCGAATCTATCGGATAATGGTGTGGAAGTGAGGACATAAGATGGAAAACAGTATGCTTAACAGTTGGCCCATAGATCCAGCTTATATTTTTATCGGATTAGCAGCGGTATCTTTGATATCACTGATTGTTGCAATCAGCTGCCTTGTGCGGATGAAACGTCTATATAGAAGATATGATATGTTTATGAGAGGAAAAGATGCAGAATCTTTAGAAGATATTATATACGACCAAGTAGAGGAAATCAAACGGTTAAGGGCAGAAGACCGGGCTAATAAGGATGCGATCCGTACAATTAATAAAAGTGTAAAGGGTGCTTATCAAAAGTTTGGTGTAGTGCGGTATAATGCATTTAAGGGGATGGGAGGAAACTTGAGTTTTGCATATGCAATGCTGGATTCCAATAACACGGGATTTATATTAAATACGGTTCATAGCAGAGAAGGCTGTTATCTGTATATAAAAACCGTAGTAAAAGGCGAGACGGAAGTATTATTAGGAAATGAGGAGAAGGAAGCACTGGAACAGGCTCTTGGTTATTAAATGGTGATAATCCGGAGAAAGGGTTCGGTAAGAATAACAAAATATTATTAAAAATGTATATCTAACCGGATATAGAAGGCCGGGAAACAAAAAGACAGGGAGAGGGCATCTGAAAATTAAACATTTTTCAGATGCCCTCTCCCTGTCTTTTTTCTTTAATAACATAAACATGAAAACGATTCTTTCTTATTTTATATAACCGGACAAAAATAAAGGTCTTCTGATCCTGTTGCCTAAAATAACTGCAAGAATGGTAATCAGAATATCTTTTGGTACAAAAGCTACCATAGAATATGTAAATACTGCTGAAACCGACATATTGCCGGACAAAAAGCTCCACTGCAGGCCGCCTATGATCTCAACAGCAGCCAGTCCAATCATAGATAATAAGATCGTGAGAGCTAAACTTTTAAATTTTGACAGATGATTAAAGCGAATTCCACATAAACCGGATAAAATCGGCCATGCTATAATATAGCCGCCGGTAATTCCGGTCAGTACATCTAAACCACCCCGGAAACTGGAAAATACGGGAAGACCGATTGCACCTATAAATATATAAACTAAAGTTGCTAAGATTCCCATTTTCCAGCCAAGGACTACGCCTACAAGAGCTACGCCAAAGACCTGGATCGTGATAGGCATACCTGACGGCATGGGAATGGATATCTGTGAGATCACTGTAAGAATAGCAGCAAACATGCCTACAAGGACGATGTCTTTTGTGGCCATTTTATTAGAAGAAACAGGTGTGGATTTAGTTGTATTCATGGAAAAAAGTCCTTTCATTTGTTTGGTGTAACAGTTTAGTACGGCGGGTAAATCGGATGGAGATCCGATGATTCTTGACCGGTTTTTTCGGTAAGAAGATGAGCCGTTCTGAACAGTTATTATTTGTTAATATAATATCATGATAAAAAAATAATGTCAACTAATATATTATAAAAGGTTAACAATAGAAAACAATAAGCAGAATTTGATAAAAAGCACGAAAAAAAGTGAAAAAGCAGGCTTAAAAAGTAACATATGCTTCTTGACTTTAATACGCTGAATTGCTATAATTTTCCCAATAGCCTCACAGGTGGTAACTAGGCTTTGGCTAGTAAAGGTATGTAGAATAAAGTTGATGCACAAGGAGGAAGAAAAATCATGTCATATGTTGATGAAATCTATGAAAGAGTAGTTGCGCAGAATCCTGGAGAGAACGAGTTCCACCAGGCTGTAAAAGAAGTTTTGGATTCATTAAGATTAGTTATTGATGCAAATGAAGAAAAATACCGCAGTTTAGGTGTGTTGGAAAGATTTGTAGAGCCGGAAAGAATCATTTCTTTCAGAGTTCCGTGGGTTGATGACAACGGAAAAGTTCAGATCAATAAAGGCTACCGCATTCAGTTTAACAGTGCAATCGGACCTTACAAGGGCGGCCTTCGTTTTCACCCATCTGTAAATCAGAGTATTTTAAAATTCCTTGGTTTTGAGCAGACATTGAAAAATTCTTTGACAGGACTTCCAATCGGCGGCGGTAAAGGCGGGTCTAATTTTGATCCTAAAGGAAAATCAGACAGAGAAGTGATGGCATTCTGCCAGAGCTTTATAACAGAACTTTACAGACATATCGGACCTGATGTGGACTGCCCGGCCGGTGATATCGGTGTTGGCGGAAGAGAAGTTGGATATATGTATGGACAGTATAAGAGAATTACGGGTCATTTTGAAGGCGTCTTAACCGGTAAAGGATTGACATTCGGCGGTTCCCTGGTGCGTACACAGGCTACAGGATATGGTCTGATCTATATTCTGGATGAAATGCTGAAGAATAATGGAAAAGAATTAGCAGGAAAGACGGTTGTGGTATCGGGATCTGGTAACGTAGCTATTTATGCGGTTGAAAAGGCTCAGGAATTAGGGGCTAAAGTTGTGGCCATGAACGATTCCAACGGATATATTTATGATAAAGACGGCATTCAGCTGGATGTAGTAAAAGAGATTAAAGAAGTTCGCCGCGGACGTATTAAAGAGTATGCAGAACTTGTTCCGACCGCTGTTTATACGGAAGGAAAGGGTATCTGGACCATTCCTTGTGATATCGCTCTTCCATGTGCAACCCAGAACGAGCTGAACCTGGACGACGCAAAAGCCTTAAAGGCAAACGGATGTTTTGCAGTGGCAGAAGGTGCGAATATGCCTTCCACCAGAGAAGCAACCGACTATTTTGTAGAAAGCGGAATCCTGTTTATGCCTGGTAAAGCGGCTAATGCAGGCGGTGTTGCAACATCAGCTCTGGAACAGTCCCAGAACAGCCAGAGACTTAGCTGGTCATTCGAAGAAGTTGACGCCAAATTAAAAGGCATTATGGTTGACATTTTTGATAAAGCAGCAGATGCGGCAAAACGTTATGGTGTTGAGGGCAATTATGTGGCAGGCGCTAACATTGCCGGATTTGAAAAAGTTGTCAACGCTATGATGGCACAGGGTATTGTATAATTCCTGATTATAGTATATAATGGCAAGAGAATTGAGACGGGGAAGTTTCTTCTTCGTCTCATATTTATCCCATTTTATAAGTAAGAAGGTGAAACAATGCATAAGTTTTTGCGGTCTGTTGGTTTTAGCATGTACCAGAAGAGAAAAGAAATTGAAAAATTACTTCAGGAACTGGCAGAGAACGGAGAGGATATCAAACGGCTTAAGATAGAAGCGGATACGGAACTGATCAGAATCCGGGCAGAAGCTGCTCCAGGTATGGGAGTGGTGATCTGTGGAGTGGAAGAGGATGGAACGTTCAAAACAGAATATTACTATCCGTATCTGTCCAGCAAAGATATTTCATCTGTATCTGATTGTTCGATTCAGAGGCACGCGGAAAAAGAAACTTATGCAGGTTTATTGGATGAATATAAGGTTGGAATCTCTTTAATTTTCTATATTGATAATGCAATGGAGTATCAGGAGAGAAAAATCAGAAAAGAAATTGAAGAGGTTTCGTCTGCATGCTTGACGGGACTGTCAGTTAGTGGTAAAATTCTCTTGCCGGTTCAAAAAACTGCGAACCAGATAGAAAAGGCAAAAGTAGCGTCCAAAAACCGCAACAGCCTGTTGGAGGCTGCTAAAAACGGTGATGAGGATGCGATGGAAACTCTGACAATCGAAGATATCGATCTGTATTCCCAGATTTCCAGAAGAATTATGAAAGAAGATATCTATTCGATCATTGATTCCTGTTTTATGCCATGTGGAATCGAGTGTGACCAATATTCGGTGATCGGAGAGATCACACACATTGAGACGAAGAAGAACCGTTTTACGGAGGAAGAGGTTTATGATCTCACTCTGGACTGCAATGATCTGGTGTTTCATGTGGGAATCCGTAAGGATGATTTAAAAGGGGAACCTATGGTGGGCCGCCGTTTTAAAGGCCAGATATGGATGCAGGGGACTGTTAATTTTAAGGAACCTGAGGACATATAATTAAATAGATAGGTTTATGTTTCTGTAGCTCAGCAGGATAGAGCGTCCGCCTCCTAAGCGGAAGGCCAGCGGTTCGAATCCGCTCAGGAACGTTGGAAGTACCGTAAAACCATTGGGTTTACGGTACTTCCTTTTTTTGTTTTACAAGATCCCATGACAGGATAGCTCCACTATTTTACGGAAGTCTCATTTTATATTTTTAGGTAAATGAACACAGTAATATACGGCAAAATAGCAGGTCCGAAACTGACAAATTTGAAAGATTCGTTATTTCTGCTTTCTTTAAAAATATGAATATGGTAAAATAAAAGTAAGAAAATTCCTTATATTTAAAGTGGATTCAATGCCGATAAAGAATGCGAACGCGTGAAGAACGTGTTCGCATTCTGGCGTTTTAGGGAAGATGAACAAAATTGTTCATTTTGATAGTACCGAGTACTTGAGTATGCATCACCGCCGGAATCAAAACTGGCACAAAACATAGGAGATACATATGGGGAGAAGCGGAATAAAGAATAAGGATACAGGGAATGGGATAAAAAGCGGTATAAGCAGACCGGAAAAGCTGCTGTTGTGGATTGCGCTGCCTTTAATGCTTATATTCTGCGCCGGAGTGTGGATGGTACAGGCCAGCCTGCCGATAAGATCTGTCCAGTCAGAGACTGGCGTATGGGATATGAGGGATATTGATTTTACAGCGGCAAATGTGCGGTTTACTGGAAAGGTGGAGTACATTCCCAATCTGTTGCTGACACCGGAGGAATTTGCAGAACATGCGGATCAAGGGGAGGTAGTGGACACTTATGGACATACGGCGGCATATGGAACCAGCCGCATCCGTCTTCTCGTGCCAAAAGGCAGGGATTACGTGATAGCTGAAAGTTCCCCATTGTCCTCTGACCGCATTTATATCAATGGAGCATGGATGGAGGATATCGGAACGCCTGGGAAGGATGCGGAGACAACCATAGAAGGTGATGTGCTGTTTTCCTATACAGTCCGGGCAGAAGACGGGGAGGTTGAGCTGGTTCAGCAGGTGGCAAATTATGCTCACCGGAAAAATGAGAGCCATTCCGGGTATGTGATAGGAACCGTCCCTATGATGCGGGCTTTTGTTTCCCGTGCATATGTTGTGACAGCCTTACTGGTTGGATGCTTCATGACCTTATTTTTGGTACATATTACCTTGTGGCTGTTGTTTCGCGGCTATCGGGCCAACTTATATTTTGCTTTGTTCTGTCTGACGTGGGTATTTCGTACATCTGTTACCGGGCCGAAATTGGTAACGGCATTATTTCCTGGTTTTTCTTGGTTTGCGGCATTTGCCATTGAATATATAACTGTAGCCCTGGCTTCGGTGCTTTATGTGCTGATCTTTGAGGCGATGTTTCCGGGAACTATGCAGAAATGGTTCCGGATATTTTTAACGACGGCATCCTGCCTGTTTATTGGATGCCATTTCATATTGGATTCTATTACTATTTCGCGGCTTTTAATTTTTTATCAGGCAGTGATGTGTTTTACGATAGTCTATATCATTGTAAGAGCGGTCACAAAGATCCGCAGGGTTTCACTGCCGCAGATTTTGTTCCTGGCCGGAGGCGGAATTATGATCTATGCTGCTGTACGGGATATACTTTTTTACCGTGATATATTTATTCCTCCATATGGTACCTATGTTAATGCGCCATTATCCGAGATGGCCCTTCTGCTGTTTGTGTTTCTCCAAATGACAGCGGTATTTATTGGAACTATACGGGAGATGGATGAGGTGCGGTTAAAGGAGCAGAAGCTTTTGGCAGAGAATGCGGCTCTTGGACGGGTGGGCCAGTTGAGGGCTGATCTTTTGGATACGCTTTCTCATGAAATGCGCACTCCTTTAGCTGTCATGATGGGATACGCGGAACTTGCAGTAAAGGAACTGCGGCTAAAGGGTGTGAGCGATGAGACGACTGCGGATTTGGATGCTATCGTTTCTGAGGCTGGAAGGCTGGCTGTAATGGTGGAAGAGGCAAGGCGTCTGACCCTTTCAAAAGAAGCCAAAGAACATAAAAAACCTTTTCTTGCGCAGGACGTTATTCAGCAGACAGCGCGGCTTTATCAGCCCATTTTAGAAAGACACGGCACAGCTTTGTCTCTGGATCTGGCCACTGATCTGCCTGCCGTATATGGAAGCCCGGGGGAACTGACCCAAGTGATTTTTAATCTGCTTACTAATGCGGGAAGGCATGCGGAGGGAGGAAGGGTGGCTGTCAGTGCGGAAAAAACGGAAGGAGGAATCCGGGTATGGGTGTTAGATAATGGCAGCGGTATTACGCCGGAATTTCTGCCTCATGTATTTGAACGCTGTGCTCATAATGATCCGGAGGGAACCGGATTGGGGCTTTTTATCTGTAAGGAAATCATAGAAGGATTTGGCGGAACAATCCGGATAGAAAGCAGATTAGGAGAAGGTACGAAAGTGATATTTACTCTGCCTGACTGTGAGGAGGAGATAAATGATGAGTGAGAAAAAAACCGTTCTTTTAGTGGAAGACAACAGGGATTTAAACTATATCAACAGCCGCGCGCTGCGTCTTTCGGGTTATCAGGTGCTGACCGCGCTGACCGTGGCAAAAGCCCGGGAACATCTGGCCCAGTTTAAGCCTGATGCAATTATATTGGATATTCTTTTGCCGGATGGAAACGGGGTGGACTTCTGCCGGGAAATACGGGAGCAGACAGCAGCTCCCATCCTGTTTCTGACTTCTGTTTCGGGGGTGGATAAAGCCCTGGAAGGAATCCGTGCAGGCGGAGATGATTATATAACCAAGCCTTTTCATATCGAACTGCTGCTGGCACGGTTAGAGGCGTTTTGGCGCAGGGATGAAATCAGTAAGCGGGTAAATCCTGCCGATCTGTATACCTGCGGACCGTTGACATTTCAAACAGCGGCATGTACTGCACGGTTGAATGGGGAGGATATGATGGTGACTGTTAAGGAGTTTTTGGTCCTGCTCTTGCTGGCGCAGAATGAAGGAAACATGGTTTCAAAAGAGGTTATCTATAAAAAAGTATGGGGACAGCCTTTAAATGGGAACAGCCAGGCTTTATATGCTGTGGTATCCCGGTTAAAGAAAAAGCTGGAGAATACGGGAGGAGGAGTTCATTTAAATGCCATGCGTCCGGACGGATATCGCCTGACGATCCAAAAAGATGATGAAAAAGACGGGAATTAAAGTCTTGCAGCTGTTAAATATGAAGTGTAGGAGGGATAAGATGAAAAGAAAAAGAAAACGGTTATGGTCTATATTGTTAATCATGATGATGATAATTACACAAGCGCCCATCTCAGCAATGGGTAAAAATGAGGTTCCGATTGACGGTTCTATCGTTTCTTTTGCCGCACTGGACCAGGATACGGTTACGCAGACCGTTCCACTGGGAACAAAACTTTCCGAGCTGGATCTGCCGGAAACCCTGGAGGCTAAAATCTGCCGGATAGATGAGGAAATTGTGGACATGGATGAGGAGCTTTTTGACGATGATGAGCTATCCACTTCCAGCAATGCTAAAAAGGAAACAGATGACCAATCTGATGCAGATGTCATCATGGTTTGGAATACGGTGGATGTGGAATGGAACAGCAGCCCGGAATTTGACGGGGATCAGGCAGGGGAATATGTTTTTACTGCGGATACCGGAGAATACATTAGTACTGACGAAGCAGCGCCCCCTCAAATTTATATAACAGTCCAGGATGAGGAGTCGGAGCAGCTGGCTAATGAATTTAATGGGATTCAATTATTATCCATCAATGACCGGTTTGTTGCACAAGGACTGAAATTTAAAGAGATTTCTTCAGATGAAGTGCAGGTCATAGGCTATGATCAGGTATTACCGAGCGGTTTTTTTGAAATACCTTCGGAGGTGGCTGATGGAGACGGAACGGTTTATACGGTGGTTTCGATCGGAAATTCTGCATTTTCCGGGTGTAGCGGCATTACAGAGGTTGTGATTCCCGACAGTATAGAATCCATAGGATCGAATGCATTTAATGCATGTAAAAAGCTGGAGGCGGTTACTTTTTCTGAAAATACTGTCACCATAGGAAATTTTGCATTTTCGCAATGCATCAGCCTAAAAAATGTTGATATACCGGATAGCGTTACAAGTATAGGAAAAAATGCGTTTAATGATTGCAGCAGTCTGGAACACGTTATTCTTCCATCCAATATCCATACATTGGAGAATTCCATATTTAGCGGCTGCACTAAATTAAAAAGTATTACCTTACCAGATCAGCTTACCCATATTAATGAAGCTGCATTTGAAAGATGCAGCAATCTGGAGCTGACCGAATTACCGGTAGGAGTGACAGATATTGGCTCCCGCGCGTTCCAGTCCTGTAAAAGTATTTATAGTATTGTACTGCCGGAAGGTCTTATAAGCATTGGCGCGAACGTGTTTTATGAATGTGAAAATCTGGAAACAGTTTCAGTACCCGGAAGTGTGAAAAAAATTGGGAGTTATGCTTTCTATAAGTGCAGCCCTGATCTGACCGTTACAGTGCCTGTTGCAGACATTGGAACATTGGTTATAGAGAGTGGGTTGGACAGCAGCAATATACTGGTGAGCGATGGCGGAAACATACCGGTAATGGGAAGCGGTGTATTTGGGGATTACAGCTATCAGGTATTGAAAGATAAGAATGTGCAGATAACAGGGTGGTCAGGTTCGGATGACGATCTTACCATTCCTTCAGAGTTTACAGAGGGAGGAGTAACTTATAACGTTGCCAGTATTGGAGATTATGCATTTCTTGGCAACAGTACGCTAAGGAGCGTTACAATTTCTCACGGCATCACCGCAATTGGAGAAGCGGCATTTAGCAGTTGTCCCAATCTCACAGATATTATGATTCCATCCAGCGTTAATTCCATTGGCAGTTCCGCCTTTTCATCCTGTTCTAATTTGGAAAAGGCCGGGCTTTCGGAAGGATTAGCCAATATAGGAGATTTGGCATTTGCCTACTGTGATAGTTTAAAGGCCGTCACAATTCCATCCAGTACAGTCAATATAGGATCCGCTGCCTTTTCGGTCTGTCAGAATTTGACTGATATTAAAATTTTGGATGGAGTATTAAACATAGGGGAGCAGGCGTTCTCTTACTGCAGTACTTTGGAAGAGATTATAATTCCAGACAGTGTGGAAAGCCTGGGAGGCAATGCATTTTTTGGCTGTAAAAAACTCCAGTCTGTTCATGTTGGAAAGGGAATTAAAAAAATCGGTGAACAATGTTTTCCAAATCCATTTGATTATTCCAAGATAACGACTAATTCGCCGCATGTACAGCTTTTATTAATATACAGCCAAAATATTTCGGGAATACCAGCCTGTACATGGGACGGTGGGGAAGATGTGCCGGACGGCGCAATCGTCACTGTGGACGGACAGATAAGCATTGACCGTGATATAAAGATCGATAAAGGAGCCTCTGTTACTATTACGGATGGTGCGGCGCTTATCAACAATAGCAATTTGGTAATTGATGATACGGTTGAAAACTATGGACTGATTGAAAACCATGGTCTGATAACCGGCAGCGGATCGATTGCCAATTATGGAAAAATTTATGATTACAGCAACGGTATCCATATAACTGTAACAGGAAATCCGGTTAAAATGGCTGCTGAAGTGAGAATCTTAATTTTAGATTCAGCAGGCCGTGAAACTAACACGGCAGTTTATGGAGATACCATTACGATACAGGCGGTTATTAATCCTCCGTCTCTCCTATCCAACCAGGCAGGAAAGGAATTAGTTGACTTTATGGCAGGGGATCTTGTGTTGGATGGTATAGAAGTAATAAATGGAGCTGCCTCTCCTGAACCGATTGTTTTAACCGGTAACAGCTGGATCCCAGGTTCTTATACGATTACAGCAGAATATAGAGGCGGAGATGATTTACTGCCAAACCATGCAGAGAGCGTTACCCTGACTGTGGAGAAAAAAAGCCGTACCATACAGTTGGATGGCTGGGAGAATATCAGTACTTCCGGAATAACCATGAAAAAGGCACAGCCGTCCATGGGAAAAGAGGATGGGGTTATAGAATACGGATATGCAGAGGAAGACAGCGCTGCAAGTGTGAAATTCTGGCAGATGAGTCCGAACTTTACCGGATTGTCAGAAGATACCTCATACTATTTCTTTGCAAGAATTGGAGAGGGTGTATTTTATAAAAGCGCTGTTTCCGACGGGCTGCTGGGCCGTACAGGCAAAACAGAGCCAGTCCAAAAAAATGATTCCGGCGACAGCAGTTCAGATAATGATTCCGAAGCAATTACCTATCCTATTCTGACAGGAGACGTTCCCGCCTCAGAAGGAAGCGGATTGTGGGAGGAATATAATAGCGGCGTGTGGAAATTAAAAAAAGACAGTACCGGAAATTATGCGAAAAAAGAATGGCTGAAAATAAATGGTACATGGTATTTATTCAACGATAATGCGATCATGTTAAAGGGCTGGGTCTGCGTTAACGGCACATGGTATTACTTTGACGCTTCCGGCGCAATGAAAACAGGATGGCAGTTGATTCAAGGCTTTTGGTATTATCTGAAACCGGATGGGGCTATGGCTACAGGCTGGGTTAATACAGACGGCGTCTGGTACTTTTTGAAAGAAGATGGAAGCTGGAACTCTAAGTAATAAAAGGGACAGAATGCGAACATATGAAGAATATGTTCGCATTCTGCCGTTTCAGGGATTATGAACAAAATCGTTCATCTTTGAAACTATGAGACTGGAGAGTGTCTCAAAGCAGGAACATAAAATCATTTAGATTACAGAAAGGTGGGCGTGTATTATATGAAAAGTGTATTGACAATTTTGAAGAATGAAAACAGGCGGTTAAGCCAGCAGGTGGAGCTTGATTGGCTGACGGGGCTGTATAACCGGATGACCGTTGAGGAAAAGGTCAATAAGCTATTAAAGGAAAATAAATTTGGTGTGCTGTTTGTCCTTGATATAGATAATTTTAAGAGTATTAATGACCGATATGGCCATCTTGCGGGAGATCAGGTTCTACGGGGTGTTGCCCATATTTTAAAGAAAATGGTCTTCAACAAGGATATAGTGGGGCGTATTGGCGGAGATGAGTTTGTCGTATTTATGAATGTAAACCCAGGCCCTGATTTCGTAGAGGAACGCTGTCAGCAGATAAAAAAGCAGTTTCTCAATCTGCCCTGGTCTTCATTTATCGTCAGCAGGCTGTCTATTACGATCTGCGGCAGCAGTTATCATGAGGGAGACAACTATCAAAGTATGTTTGACCGGGCGGACCAGTATCTGATTCAGGAAAAAAAGCTGCTTAAAATGAACAGCGCTTATTCAGATAAAAACCGGCAGGAGGAAAAGGACATAAAGAGCCTGGTCATTGATATGAAGCAGGTCAGCCGGGAGCTGTCTGAACCTGACCCGCAGAAAGGGGCGTATTGCCAGGATTACGACAGCTTTGTCAGTATATACCGTTTTGTGGAGCGGCGGCTTCAGAGGGTAAAATCCAATGTTTACAGCATGCTTTTAACCTTGGCGGATGAAAATGGAGACTTCCCGGAACTGCCTGTCCGTGTTGCGTTGATGGAAGAACTGCATGGGATAATCCAGCAGTCCCTGCGGGCGGGAGATGTGTTTACCAGATACAGCAGCTGCCAGTATCTCATCATGATTTCTGACGCCACGGATCTGCAGACAGACGCTGTTGCAGAACGTATCCGGAAGATATTTGTAAGCAGCCCTTCCGTATCGGGAAAATACAGCCTGCTCTACAACCGGTATCCTTTGAAACCATCAACACCGGCTTTGAAAAAATAAATCGAACATATAATATAAAATAGCAATATGCGGATTACGATACCGCGCAAAATATTGCTATTTTTTATGTGGTTTGTTATACTTAGAATATTATTATGAATGTGAACAAAGTAAGTATTAAGAATATTGTTTACAGATTGGTAAACAAGAAACTGAAATAAAACAAAAAATGGGAAACAACAGGAAGGGAAAACCTTGGGAGGATATAAGTTGAAAGAGGGTACAAAGGAGAAAAAGAAATCGGGCGCGATTCTGGCTGCATCGGCGGGGATTTTTTTGATTGCATTTTCCCTGTCCAGCTTTTTTCTTGTGCAGATTATCAGCAGGATGAACCGGAGTGCAAACCAGAACCTTCTGACTTCCAGCCGTGTAATCAGTGAGGGCTTGAACAACAAAATCATCCTTGACCGGGAACTTTTGACCACCCTGGTGGAATTGCTTGCAATGGAGCAGGAGAGTGCATTTGAGGAAACCATAAAAGAGTATGAGGAAACAACAGATTTTTTCCGTTTTTCTTATCTCAATATGGGAGGGGAAGGAATTGACAGCAGAGGCAGCAGGATTCGTTCTTCAGATCTTCTGTTTGATGAAATTGCGGTTTCCAGTGGAAAAAGCGGACTGTCGGCCCCTTATCATGGTCCCAGCGGGCGGATTCAGATAACATATCAGTGCCCGGTCATAAAAGATGGTAAACAGATAGGGGCTGTTTATGCAGACCGTATTATCAATGATTATAATCTCCCGGCTCTGTTCTCTTTCCATAATGGCCAGGGAACTGCCTATTTGGTGGATCACAGAGGGGAGTTCATTATAAAATCCAGAGGCACTTCATCGGAATCAGATATTTACAGCTATCTGGCTAAACAGGGAAACAGTCAAGCTGTGCAGGATACGCTGCAAAATGTAATTGAAAATGGAAAAACAGGCACACTTGTTGTAATGAACGGAGGTCAGTCCTCCCTGTTAGGGTTCCTTCCGGCAGAGGAACCGGAGGGCTGCTATCTGATTACAGTTGTGCCCCGCGCAGTTCTTCAACAGGAGGCTGCGCCCATTATCGGTATGCTTTGCTGTATGTTCTTTCTGCTCTTGCTGGGGGGAATTGCCATAGCGGCTCTGTTGGCGGGAAGACAGTCCATGAAGGCGTCTGTAAAACAGAAAGAGTACCGGGAAAAATTGTTTGAAAATCTTTCTGCAAATATAGATTTTGCTTTTCTGCTTTATACACCGGCCAAGCAAAGGGTGGAACTGGTATCGAATAATCTGCCCGGGCTTCTTGGCATTACGGCACAGCAGGTTCTGGAGAAGCCGGAACAGGTATTTGACGCCGCCGGAGTGCCGGGAGAGGATTCTGTAAGGAGCAGTTTTCTGAATGGAACGATGGAAGAACAGTGTACCAGAGAAATAATGGTTGGAACCAGCCCCAATGAGGTGAGACGATGGATTGAGATTCACCTGATTCCGGCGGATAATGATCAGTATCTGGCTGTATTCCATGAAACAACAGAAGAACATAACATACGTGAGCAATTGGCGGATGCCCTGACACAGGCCCAGAACAGCAACCGGGCCAGAACGGCATTCTTTTCCTCTATGTCCCATGAAATCCGAACTCCTATGAACGGTATTGTGGGTATGACCAATATTGCACTAAAACATCTGGATGACCATGATAAAGTGGAATCTTGTTTAACTAAGATTACGGCAGCTTCGGGGCATTTGCTGGAATTGATCAATGAGGTTTTGGACATGTCCCGCATAGAGAGCGGAAGACTAAGCCTGAAAGAAGAGAGTGTAAATCTTCCTGCCATGATTGCGAATCTCATTTCATTTGTAAAACCGGACCTGGATAAAAAGAGGCAGAGCCTGTTTATGAAATCCCAGGTTCTGGAGCATGATACGGTGATCAGTGATGGGCTGCATTTGCAGAAAATACTGCTCAACCTCTTATCCAACTCAGTAAAATATACCCAGGAAGGCGGTATGATCAGCCTGCAGATTATAGAAACTCCGATGGACGCAGACAGCATAAGAATGAGCTTTATCGTGGAAGATAATGGAATCGGCATGAGCCGCGAGTTTCTGGAACGTATATTTAATCCCTTTGAGCGGGCAGAGGACAGCCGTATGAGCCAGGTTACCGGTACGGGACTGGGACTTGCGATTACAAAGAATATAGTGGATATGATGGGCGGTTATATCAGCGTTGAAAGCGAGCCGCATAAGGGGTCGCGTTTTACGGTGGCAATCCCTCTGAAACTGCCGGTACAGCAGGAATGGAAACTGCCGGATTTGACGGATTATTCAGCTCTTATTGTGGATGATGACCAGGGGGCCTGTGAAAGTATCTGCCTGATGCTTCAGGAGACCGGCATACATGCAGATTGGGTTTTAAGCGGTGCAGAGGCGGTGGAGATGGCCTGGAAGGCCCATGTACTAAAGAATGATTACGGTATGATCATCATTGATGTGAGAATGCCTGGAATGGATGGATTGGAGACAGCCAGACGGATCAGGGAACGGCTGGGCAATGATGTGCCGATCCTTCTATTATCCGCATGTGATTGGGAGAGTGTGAAGGAAGAGGCGTACCCGATAGGGATTAATGGATTCCTGGCAAAACCGATCTTTAAAGCTGAGTTTTTGGAGCGGCTGAAATATTTTATTCATGACAAAAAGGAAGAAATACAGGAACAGAAGCTGGAATCGCCGGAACTTCTGAATGGGGTCAGAATTCTGACCGCAGAGGATAATGAACTGAACCGGGAAATCATCGTGGAACTGCTGGAAAGCAGCGGTGCTGTGGTGGACAGTGCCACGAATGGAAAAGAGGCGCTGAATTATTATTTAAACAGCAGTCCAGGTTATTACCAGATAATCCTTATGGATGTCCATATGCCGGAAATGAACGGGCTGGAAGCGACAAAAGCGATCAGGGCCTCTAACCGGCCGGATGCTGCTGTAATACCGGTCATTGCTATGACCGCAGATGTATTTAAGGAAGATATACGCAGATGCGCGGACGCAGGTATGAATGCGCATATTGGGAAGCCTGTGGAACTGGATCTGTTATTTGGTACGATACGGAAGTATTTAGATAAGCCGCAGAAATAGGAGGAAGTGTGATGAAGGGAAAAAGATGTCTTCCGGGTATACTAATGACTCTGATCCTGTTGGGAACCGGATGCCAAAAAGCGCAGAATGTTCCGGAATTATATCTGGAGGAAGGCATTCCTGAAACTCCGGTCGCGATTTTCACCCAGAGCGATACGGTAGCGGAGATGGTAAATGAATGCTGTAAAAGAGTATTGAATCAGGACGAAAGTACCAATATTGTTGTATACAGTGATTCCGCAGGTTTTTATGCGGATCAAGGGCTGTCGTACAGGGAACTTCTTTTAAAGCGTCTGTCCTCGGGAACAGCGGATGATTTGTATCTGATTCCTGCGGAAGATGTGTTGGAATTTGATGAAAAGGGGTACATTTATGATTTGTCCGGCTTACAATGTGTGAAGAACTTATCCGGGGACGCGCTGATACAGAGCACTTATGAGGGAAAGGTATTTTCTCTTCCGCTGTCCTATACATGTTTTGGATTCGTATGGAATGTTGATATGCTGAAAGAATATGGTCTTAAAGTGCCGGAGAATCTGGAGGAGTTTTTGAATGTATGTGAGAAACTGAAGGAAAATGGGATTCTCCCGTATGGCGCCAATATGGATTTTGGCTTGACGGTTCCTGTTATGTGCGCCGGACTTTATGATGTTTATCAGGGGGAGGGATCAGAGCAGAAACTGATGGCTCTGTCGGATGGTACGGACCTGATCAGCCGGTATATCGGGAAAGGGTTTGATTTCCTTCAGATGATGATTGACAAGGGCTATATGGATCCGGAAAAAGCTCTCAATACGCGGCCCTCTGGGGATGAAGAAATGGAGTTTTTTAAAGAGGGGAACTGTGCCTTTATCTGTGCAATCTATCGGGGCCGGACCTTTGAAGGATATCCGTTTGAAATCGAGATGACACCGCTTCCCGTATTGGAAAATGGTTCTGTCTGTGTGGTGGGGGCAGATCAAAGACTGGCTGTCAACCCGGGTTCAAAAAACCTGGAAGCGGCTGTTACAATTATGGAAGCATTGGGACAGACGGAATCCCTGGATTCATTTGCTCAAAAACTAGGGAAGATATCTTCTTCTAAAAACGCCACTGCTCCCGATATCCCTCAGGCGGATTCAATCATCGCATGTGTTGCCGGGGGAAACCAGATACCAAACCAGGATTTCCGGCTTCATTTTAATGTGTGGAATACGGTGCGGGAATTGAGCCAGCAGCTTTGCCAGGGACGGAGTGCCGCGGAGGTGTTGGCGGAGTATGATTCCAGGCAGATGGAGGAAATTTCAGTGTATGGAAAGCAGTAGTAAGGCTGTAATTGCTCTTCTGAATTCATAAATTCAATTGTGCTCATAATGCATAATAAAGTCCGGTATAAGATCTCTTTTGTTTCGTGTACTGCTGTCTCTTTAAAAAAAACATGTTCCATCCAATAACCTCCTATCTGTATACTCCATGCTTTGAGGAGAACCGGCGGTATTTTATAAATTTTGATTCCCTTAGCGCCGGGATGCGGTTATAATACGTTCATAAGGAAATAAATGGTATGGCCGCCGGGGCGGCAAAACTGTATATAACCTTACAGACAGCGGAAAGGAATTGATAATAATATGATAAACAGAGAAGACATGCTGGAGCTGACTAGGCGGATGACTCCTGCCCGGTCCTCTATTGCGAGGATTGCGGGCTGCTATGTGGATAAAGACGGGGATTTTGACGGCAGTTTTAATACGAACTTTCTTAAATTATCATTGTCGGAGCGGACAAAGCAGATTAAGACAGCCAAAACGATTCTCTTTTCAGATACAAATGTGAATTTAAAAAAGTATGAATTGACTCCGGAAATGAGGAAACCGGGCAGTATGTGGCAGCTCCTCATGGCCATGAACGAATGTGGATTGAAAAATGACGCGCTGCTGGATACATTTTATGATATTGTGATGGAGAAATACCCCCAGGGGCAGGATTACGCGATTCTGGTTTTCCATGGCCGTTACGATATTCCTGTAAAGGCTTCTGATAAGGAAAGTTTGTGGGATTCAGAGGAAGTGTATGAATATATGATCTGCGCTGTCTGTCCGCTCGTTGGGGAATATGAGCCGGGGAATCCGGAGTGCGGGTTTTTATTCCCTGCATTCACTGACAGGAGCGGGGATTTAAACCATATTAATGTGTTTCAGAAGGATGAAAAACGGCCCTGCAGGGAGCTGTTGGATATCTTGGGGCTGGTTTAGCTGATGGAGACGGCTTGGTATATGCAGTGGCGGGGGACTAAAAAGGGTGATTCATTCGATTGGACCGGCGGCAGAGAGAGTTCTGCCGCCGGTTTTTTGTATGGTTACATTTTTTTATAATAAATTGTAAAAAGTACTTGCATTTTAATTACTACTGTAGTATATTAATTATAACAACAAAAACAACTGCTTCAGCTCATATAATTGGGGGTATTTTAATTATGAAGGTAAGTAGAAAAGAACGCAGTATCGTAAAGGAATATTCAAACAGATTGAAACTTCTGTCAAATGCTGATTTGGGAATACGGGAAAATTTGTTGAATATGTATAGGAACAGCTGCACAGATGTTCCGGAAGAGGAAGCAGAAAAGGCTGTGGACGATATTTTACGCGGAATTCTCGACTTTAATGAGGGCGTCAGCGCATATGTAAAGAACGAAACGGAAGCTGTACTGGAGGTAATTGATAAGCAGATTGGAGAAAAAAGCAGGGAGGAGAGATATACTACTTATTGTAATATTGCTGTAGCAATTAAAGCCATGGATCAAAAGGTCTTCAGTGAATTATTAGGACCGGAAAAGTTTTGTGCAGAAGAAGCTTTTGAATCCCTTTTTTATTCCGATATGAAATGCGGGGGAGATGTTACGGATGAGATGATTGAGGAAGCGCAGCAGATGATGATATCCGCATTGGAAACTTCCGTCATTTCATTAAATGATATTGAGGGGCTGAAAAATATCCCTGAAGATATGGCTGAGGAGTATATACGGGAATTCGCTGTTGAAGAATGGTCTTTGGAAGAGAGAAAAGCTTATTTATCCCTGGCGGCTTATCTGGCGTATAGAGACGGAAAGATATTTGCAGATCAGGAAGAGGCCCGGGACGCAGTAAATCCTTATTACTGGGCAGTATCAATTGCCGCAGATCTGGAAGCTGAGAAAACCATCCATAATGCATTGAAAGGCAATACTACCTGGGAAATGGCTATGAAGGTGATTCGGGCAATCGGATGCATTGCATTATCACTCACCGTATGTATTGTGGACACCGGACTATTGCTGGTGACGTTAGGGCTTATGTTCTCAGCTGCCGGTGTATTTTCTTTCTTTGCCATAGGGCTGCTTGGATATGGATTGATATTTGCTTTTCTGTATTTGGAAGTCGTATTAGAAGACGGTTACACAGCCAGCTGTGAATTTATTAAAAGATATGTTGAAGATAATTATGAGAGAATTCAGGATGGCATTCAGAATGTATATCAATTTATAAAAAATAAAATAACAGCCGGCTATCTTATCATATCCGGTAGTAATGGCAGCAATGTATCAGTTAAACCACAGGTTGGTACCAAGTAAAAGGGCCAGCCGGCTATTAAAAACGGAGGTATTTAATTATGACAATCAACAGAAAAGAACGCAGCATTTTAAAAGAATATTCAGACAAACTGAAACCTATGGTGAATCCTGATTTAAGTGTGAGGGAGAATTTGCTGAACATGTATATGGACTGTTATACGGATGTTACGGAGACAGAGGCAGGAGAAATTATTGACAATATTTTAAAGGGAATTTCAGACTTTGACCAGGGGCTCAGCGCTTATACACAGAACGGATTAGAGGCTGTCCTTGAAAAAATTGAACAGGATCAGGAAGAAAAAACTCCGGCGGAGCGTTATGCGGCTTACTGTAATATGACCATAGCCATAAAGACCATGGATCAGAGAGTATTGAGCTCCCTGTTGGGACCGGATAAATTCCAGGCAGATGATGCACTGGAAGAGTTGTTTCAAACGGGTGTTGACTGTGAGGCCGTAGTTACGGAAGAGATGGTTGAGGAAGCAAAGGGGCAGATGATTCTGGCACTGGAAAGTTCCGTGATCTCTTTAAATGACATTGAACGGCTGAAGAATCTGCCGGAAGACAGTGCACAAGAGTATATCAGGGAGTTTGCTGTAGAAGGATGGTCTTTGGAAGAGAAAAAAGCATATCTGTCCCTGGCTGCGTATCTTGCATATCAGGACGGAAAGCTTTTACCGGAAGAAGAAGAGGAGGCAGACCCTTATCTGTGGGCAGTTGCAGTTGCGGCCACAGTAGAAACCGAAAAAACCATTCATGATGCGCTGAAGGGTAATATCGCATGGGAGGCAGCGGCTTTTACATTAAAGGCAATCGGATGTGTGGCACTGACAATTGCGGTATGCTCGCTGACCATTTATTCTCTGTGTCTGTTTTTGGAAATTCTGTTTACCACCAGCAGTCTAATTGGCGCGCTGCTGGTAGGAACCATCGGTTTATATATACTCTGCTCCTTCTGCGATGCCCTGGTAGGAACCATCGGCATTTATTGGAGAGGTTTTGATCATGTTAAGACTTTTGCCGAAAATAATTACGGTGTTGTTTTGGAAGGAATTCAGAAGGCATACGAGTTTATTAAAAGTAAAGTAACTGCCGGATATCTCTATATGAGAAACGCTGTTAACAGCTCCATTTCCAATAAATCCCATGTTACCGTTTAAGGTGATTGGATGAAAACAATGGAATTTGATGCGAATGGAAGGGAAGGATCATGAATAAGAAATATACGGTAACGCAGGCAATTGATTTTTTAAATAACAAATTTTCAGGCTATGCGCCGAAAAACGAGGAGACATTACGGCGTGCTATCCGAAGCGGAAAATTGAAAGCGGAAATCAGGAGAGGAAAAGAGGGAAGTTTGATTGATGAAGAAGATCTTTTAGCATACGGACGAAGCTACGCTTTGAGGCTGCAGGTTTCCAATACGGATTTTGCTGCGGCGAAGGCAGGAGGGACTCAACTGGAAACAGGAGAGTCCCCTAAACGCTTTGTTGAGATTGTAAAAGAGGTTCAGGAAAACAGAACTATGGATTTTATGGAATATAAGATACGGCTGATGGAAGAGAGAAGCAAATGGGCGTCTAAGGAAGGGGGACTGAGGGCGGAAATTCAAAAGCTGCAGATAGAATTGGACGAATGCCGGATGGAACTGGATTTATTCGAAAAAGAGATATCAGCCGGAGAGTATTATACGGCAGATAAATGATAAAGGGGGAATTGATCTATGGATTTGCAGGGAGTAAAGATATCAAATATGACTAAATTCCGGCAGTATTTTTCATTGCAGGAGACAGTTATGAATTTGCAGCAGTTTTTACGGGATTTCTCACCGGATTATATATTTTATGAAGAGGAAAAAGATAAGGAACTCTACCATTTGATCAGTTATTGTGAACAGTGGAGAAAGACGATTGGAGAAGAAGGCGAATTTTTCTTACTGGATAATTTGGATGAAATGCCTGCAATTTTATGGAAGGAGCAGGCAATTGGAGAAGACGGCATGGGCGGCACACCGGATCATATCATAGAATTAAATTTCCAGGCGGCGGAAGAACTGAAAAAGATGGAACAGCTTAAAAAAAGCGGTAAAAAACTGGTGCTGCCAATTGTTCTGGTGGCGTTGTGTGAGCTGGCCCATTGTACCTGCCGGGCGGAAGAATCAGGTGAATGTTCTCCTTTGGTAAAATCCGTGTATGGCGGTAAAAATGAGACTGCCAGGCAAGCGTGGAAACCGGTTCAGCCAGAAGAAACTGCTCAGTCCGGGCGGATGGCTCAGCCGGAGATGCCAATTCAATCACAGATACCAGTACAACCCCAGGCAAAGGAGGATGTGTTTGAGACCGATCAGGGAATTATCATCAGCCCCGCTGTCGAGCATGTTTCACTGCGCAGGTGGAAACCTTCAGAAGATGAAAGAGAGCTTCCTGTCAGGACGAAAAGACTGATCCGTGAATCCTACAGCAGTTATTCGGGATGCACAGAGTTAAATCTGGTGGATGGGGAAGGAAGAGTAGTGCCCGGGTTTAGCGTATCTTTGGAACATGAGATATACGCTAATTTTATCGGCGACAGGCTGGTGGAATTTCTGCCTTCAGAGAACCGGTGCGGTGCATACAGGATTTATAAGACCTGGGATAAGAACGGAAAGGCTTTGCTGGAACGGGATAAGAATGACAGAAAGCAGAATACGTATCAGGATATTACCGGAGAACTGGGGCGGATGAGCAGTTTTGCGGCAGCGGAAGACGGCGGATTTGTAGGCATTTCAGACGGACGGCTTCTGAGCTATACAAGTATGGTGAATCTCCCATCCATAACAGAAGAAACGCCGGTGAATATATGCAGTAAAAATGGTCTTTATGCGATTTTGACAGACCGGGGAAATATAGTGAGTAATTTTGCTTTTAACAGCAGCAGAATCTGCATGATCTGCATGGATGATTACGGATATCTGTACGCGTTGGGAAGAGATGGAATGGTAGTTACCAATTATCCTAAAAATTCTTCTATTGTTTCCTATAAAAATATCTCATGGATTGGCTTTGACAGCTCTGACAGGACACTGATCTTGAAAAATGAGGATAATGAGGAGATGAGGATAGATATTCTGTAAGAAACCTGCAGGCGGAAATGTAATTAAAGCAGAATAGAGGTGCTTGTGTATAATGAAAAAAGATAATATCAGGAGAGATAGTATCAAGAAAAAGGAAGGTGGGCTGATGGATAAAGTTAGTATCGTGATCAGGCTGTTTGCCGGACTGGCGGTTTTTGGGGCAGCAGCGGCAGCCGTATTGTATTTTTTAAGCCATAACGGCAAGAAAAAAGAAGAGGAGAGATATTCAAGCGTAACCGTTCCCTCTCTGGCTCGTGAAGCTGTTTTTACACGGGAGGACTGCTGGAAAAAATATAAGCAGGCCGCCTATGAAAAAAAATTCACACAATGCTGTAAGAATGTGTTTACAGAAACTTCCATACTGTTTTACTTGGAAAAACTTTTGACTGCCGCTCATTATGGATTAGTGAGTTCAGGATGGGAAAAAGAGAAAGAGATGATATCTTATTACATCAATGATGGGCTGGACGGTGCGCTGCGTTACCGGATGAAAGATGGAATAGGAGGTTACAGCGGTCCGTCCCCACAGAACTTTAAACCGGATGTGGATGAAGAAACCTATTATTATCAGAAGGGAATGGATCGTGATCCCAAGGAATGCGCCGAATCGTTCAGGACAGAGTATGAGAGACTGGACGAGGAGATAAAACAGCATTTAAAAGATAAGAATACGATTTTTTACAGGACACTGTGGAGCAGGTTCCAGCCTGACCTGAAAGAACTTTTAGAATTTGGGAAAAGGCTGTCGTATAATACAGAGGACGGCAAAGAACTTGAACAGGAATTCTGCCGTTTGATGGAACGGATTCGGGATAATATGAAGAAGCTGGGCATTGCCTTTATTTACGATGATGAAGCCAGTCAAAGCCAGTTGAAGGAGTATTTCCAGATCGGGGGAGAGGATGAGAAGGAAACGGCAGTTGTAAGGGTATCGGATCATTATATTTATTATCCTGGAAAAACATGTATTCAGATAGGGGAGGGCCCGGATGAAGAAGAAGATTGAGTTAATAAATAATATTTTTTCTGCCGGATCGCTGCTCAGTCCGGAAGAAACGCCTGAAAACAGCCATGCCGATCCAGGACCGGGTATGGAAAATTTTTTTCCACTGGCAAGGAGTAAAGCCAATGAGATTTATGCAGATCTGGATGAGATTTACAGAACATGCCGCCAATTTACAGAATACAAGAAAAATTACGCTGCACTGATTAAAAAATGTTTTACTGATGAAGGAAATGGAATTCTGTATTCTGTTCAGCAGCTGGGCGGATGCTGCTCTGAGGGCAATCTGTATCGTGGAGAGGAAGACCGCTGCGAAATGATCCGCTATTTTGCCGGCAATATCCTGGTACAGGTGGGCAAGATAAATGAAAGCAGACTGGAGAAGCAGGACGCAGAGGGGCTGATAACACCTGAAAAAAAGGGAACCAGCAAAACTGTTTTAATGAACTATCTGAATGCCATCCATGAGGGCGTCCATTTGCTGAAAGAGGAATTATTAAGTAATCAGGATGCTGCGTCCAGGTTTTATGAAAGGCTGTGGAATAATACGGGGATGCATCTGGCTGATTTAAAAGAACTTCTTTCAGCCGGTGATGACAATCTCTGTGAAGAGATGAAACGATGGTATGGACGGATGTGCCTGCTTTTGCACCGGTGCAGTATTGAGGTCATTTTTTATGGGGGCGTATCTGACGAAGAACGGAAGAAATGGTTTGTGGTGAAAGAGGAAATACAAAATATACCGGCAGTGATTCGTACAAAGAGCGAAATTGACGAATATATATATTTTTATGGAAGCTGGTTTGAAGCGGAGGAATAGTAACGTATGAGAGGAATTGACCTGTTAAAATTTGGTATTACGTTAGAACAGCTGGAAGCAATTAAAACTATTATAGCCTTTGATTTGGGACACGGGGAAACCACCTGCTGTTATACCAGGGTAGATGGAAAGATGGTGCCCAGCCCGGTAAATCTGGACGGAGACAGCAATCAAAAATTGGTAACTGCCTTGCTGAAAAAGAATAGACAGGATAACCAGTGGATTACTCTTAAATTAGGCAGGGATTTATCATTTTATGAAGAGGTACATACGAAGTTTAAATCCATTCCCCGGGCGTTGAATATGGGGGAAATGGAAGAGGGCTCCGATTATACCAAGAAGTGTTTACTGCAGGCATTTGTAAAAGAAGTTTTGAAAAACGTAAAGATCTATAATGAAGGATTGGATATGGATCCTGATACGGTGCTTTTATTCATTGGAATCCCTTCCAGCATCCAGTGGAAAAACCAGGATTTGGCCTATGCGGATATTATAAAGGAAGTGAGCCCCTATAAGACAGTCATTATGCCTGAAAGCCGGGCGGCTCTCTTTAAAGCGATACTGGATAAAAAGGAGAATTTTAACCTGCTGGATAACGGTCTTATCGTTATCGATCTGGGGTCCAGCACTTTAGACTGGACTTATCTGCTGAAGGATTTAAAAACCAGGCAGGTGGAATCAGAGGAAGACAGCATCAATCTGGGCGGGGGCCTGATTGAAGATATGATGTGTGAAAAGGGCTGTTTTGAAGACACGGTTTCTAATGAAGAAGAGATAGAAAACCTGTGTAAAATGATGAGAATGCTGCCTGCCTACATAGGAAAAACGGATAAAGAGATCCGAATTGATGCGCTCAAGGCCTATGAGGCAGGAAAAAAGGACAGGTCAGTCAATGTAGAGGATAATACGCCTAAAGATCTGCAAAAACTTCGTTTGGAACTGCGGGCCGTAAAAGAAGAATATTTTGATTCGGAAGGCAAGCTGACAAAGGCGGTACGGTATGTAACAAAAAGCGGGAAAGCCAGAAACATAACCGTAGACAAAACTTTTATGGAGGCCGAAAAAAACGGTGTTATCCATCAAAAGATGAATCTGAATACGAAAGACGGATTGTGGACCGGGAGCTGGTACGAAGACTGCAGACGGCTGTTTGAGGATGTTAAGAATACGATTGGCAGACGTCCCTATAAAACCATCATATTGACGGGCGGGGCTTCAAAAATGGGATTTGTATCAAAACTGTGCCGGGAGGTGTTTCCTGATACCCGAATTTTATTGGATATGAATCCTTCAACCTGTGTGGCGCGCGGTATGGCTTATGCAGGGGAGATGGATGTCAGGGCAACCCTCGCTTTTCCAAAAGTGATGGATAAAATCATGGAAAAGATCCAAAGCCCGGAATTTATACAGGTATATTCCCAAAGGGCTGTGGAACTGCTGAATGATACCATTTATGAAGAAGCAATCTGGCCGGCATTTGTAAAGTGGAAGGAACTGGATGGGGGACATAAACCGAGGGAAATAGCAGAAACAAGCCGCCAAAAACTTGCAGAGCTGCAGGCAAGGGACGGTTATAAAGAAAATGTAAAAACTGCTATTGCAGAAGGGGTTTACTCGAAAAAAGAAGATATTATACAGATTGTCAACGAATCTTTCGAAGAAATTTACCGGCGCACCATTCCTGAAGACTATAAATTTGCCATTGATTACGGTCAATTGAGAAATATCTGCGATGGCGTCATCTATTTTACTTTTAATGATGAATTTGAGAACTTTATAGAAGGGGCTCTGTCTTTTCTGGGCGGCACCTCAGGGTTCCTCAAAACGATTGATAAGACGATGGATTCAAGGGAAAGGGCCCATCGCGTTGACCGGATCGTAACCGAGAACCGTCATCCTACAACGAAAAAATTTTGCACTAAATATTTAGAGTCCATGATTGGTAAACTTCTTCAAAAAAGCACTGTCAAAGAACAACTGAGAAACTTAATGGAACCGGCAGTGCAGACCATGCTGGATGATTTAGGCGCTTACTTTGCCGAATAAAGGAGGGATAGGGTTTGATGAAATACCCAAGACAAATTGATAAGGTAATCCGGCAGTGCGTGTCGGCTTACCTGTCCGGTAAACCGATCCTGTATCTGCAGACTGATGATATGGACTTGGTAAACCAGATCATAACGGATCAGTCCATGGTGGAACTTAGGACATGGAGAGGAGAAACGAACCACAAATTTGAACCGATACCCGATGATGAAATTCCCATGTATTTAAGAGAATCTAATGATATGGTATCAAAAGAGATTGAAACAGAAGAAGATGGAAGTTTAAAGAAAAAGGTAGTCAAGTTCAAGAAAAATGTAAAAATATTCAACGCCGGAGAAGTGATTGATCCAATGGGGTATTTGAGTAATTACGGGCAGAAAATCCCTGTAATTATGGCAGTTAAGAATTACAATCTTGCAGCCATAGCGGTAGGTTCGGAAGGCAGCTTCGTGAAAACAGAAGCTAATCTGCAAAGATACATCAATCAATATATAAATGCTCCCAAAGGCAGTACGATCCGCCGGTCTATCCTGATTCTTGCTGCCTCCACCCTTTTGATTCCCCAGGGGCTGGAAGATTTCTTCACAGTGATCAATCCGGATCCTCTTTGTGTATGGGAGATTAAAGAGATCGTGGAGCAGTTTGCCAAAGAAAAAGGGGAAGTCCTGGAACCAAATTACAGGGATGAACTGGTGGACCGTTTAAAAGGCTTTGGCGCCCGGCAGATCGAAGAACTCCTGAATAAGACCGTATATGAAGCAGGATATCTGACCAATAACCGGTACACGGTGGGGAGAATGGAGGAAGATCTTCCTGAAAATGTGGCCTTTTCCATCATTAACAATGAAAAGCGCCAGATGTTAAGCAAAGAAGGAGTTTTGGAATACGAAAGAGTGGAGCAGGATCTGAATATCGGCGGCATGGACCAGCTGATGAAGTACCTTGAGGAAAAATGCCATTTTGTGCTGCGCCACCGTATAGAATTTAAAACCCGGAAAAATGTGGATTTTCCTAAAGGGATTCTGGTGTGCGGAGTTCCCGGATCGGGAAAGAGCATGATGGCTAAAAAGATTTCCAAAACCATGAATATTCCTTTAGTCCGCATGGATATGGGAAGTATCACCAAATCCCACCTGGGTGAATCGGCAGAGCAGATGAGAAAGGCCTTCAGGATGGCTGAGGCCATGGCTCCCTGTGTGCTGTGGATCGATGAGATTGAAAAGGCATTTTCGGGAATCGGAAACAAAGGTTCCGGAGACAGCGCTTCGGCTGAAGTTATGCGATGCTTTGCCATGTTTCTGACCTGGATGCAGGAACAGGGGGAGAGAACGAGAAAAAATGAAGATCCTCCTGCTCCGTGTTTTATCTTTGCGACAGCCAATAACATACAGAGCCTTCCGCCGGAATTTCTAAGAAGCGGCCGGTTTGACCGGAAATATTATGTATTCATGCCTACGGAAAAGGAATGCATCGATATCTTTAAAGCGGATTTGGAAAATATCAATTCTGTTGTGGATGAATATGGAAATTCCGTAAAGCTTTTCGATACGGCATCGCTGGACAGGCAGTTTTGGAAGTCTGTTATGGACTATTGTGTGGAAGGCGGAAAAGGAAAGTTTTTAACCGGTTCAGACATTCATGGAATTAATCAGGAAACTCTGAGAAAACTGTTATTGGCGGAATACGGAGGGGCTTTGGCAGATTATGAGGAGAATGACGCAGCCGGCTGTTATGAGATTTTGGAACAGAATTTTAAGCGTAAAAAGATTGTACAAAAGATATATAACAAAGAAGAATACGGCCGCATGCTGAGACAGGCCATCGATGAGGCGAGAACCTATGGGGAAACGAATTTAAAGGACATAGCCGAATGTTATATAGGACTTCACGCTAATAATTTTTCTCCTGTTTCCAACAAAAAGAATGTGCTGATTCCATTTGAAGCTTATGATGTGGAACGGGAACAGCCGGTGGACACCGGTGAAGTAATGGTACGGAGGCTTCATGGAGGCAGCAGGTATGACAGCCGGATGTATCAGGTAATTGGAGATAAGGTCAATCAAATAGCTGATATTCTGAGGAAACAATAAACTTAATCTTGGAGGTGGAGCATGGATTTAGTAGTTTTAGGGGGGATTTTAGCGGTCAGTATAATTGCTACGGGACTTGACATGCTGATAGATTTTGTCAAGGAAAAAAGGCGGGTAAGAAGCCGTCTTGATCCGGAGGGCAACTTTCTTCTGCCAAGTGATTCCGCAATGGTTGACCAGATGGCGGAAACAATCCGGCAGAATTTCACGAGTGATATCGGTGTGGAATTAAAGAATATGACATTTCAAGAAAGAAAAGAAAAGCTGGAACTCATTGCCCGGCAGATCGCCCAGGACATTGGGATAGAAGATATAGAGATCGAATTTTTCAATACCCAGGAAACAGGATGTAAGTATCAGGGAAGCTATTCTTTTGCAGGCAACAAGCTGAGTATCAATGAGGATTATCTTAAGATATCAGATGATGAGATTTTATTTGACGCTTTGGATACGGTAGTTCATGAATTATCACATGCATATCAGTATAAAAAGATGTCCGAACTGCTGGAACGGTTATATGATGCGGAGGATGAAAATAATATCATGTATACTGAGGAAGATAAGAGAACCAGTATCTGGATTTTAAACCAGAGGAACTATATCAGATATGAAGTGGATCCGGAAGGATACCGGAAGCAGCCGCTGGAGTGGTATGCATTCGCAATGGCAAATGCAACGCTCAGAAAGTTAGGAGGAGAGGAATGAGACAAAGAGAACCCATCAAATATTCTGCTTTAAGGGAGTATCTGCTTGGAAGGGGATTAAACGAATGGGAGGCCATGCGTTCCATCGGAAAATTAAGAAAAATCGATCTGGATTTGAAACAGGCTTTTTGTGAATGTTTTGATGAAGGCATCGAACCGGATATCACCATTTCCAACATCACCTATCAGGAATTGGTTACTAAATTGGATATGAATATGGTGCAGGCATTTCTTTACCTGGACTGGCTGAGAAGGGAGCCGGAGATAGCGCTGGATACCCTGGACCGGACGACGCCTATGAATCTGGATGAAGCGTTTATGGAGAAAACTGCTCAGATAACTTTTGAAGAAGAGGAAAAAGAGGAAGAGGATGAATCTGACTTGTCCATTACCTCAGAGTAGATGGTATCAGACATAATCTGCATATCCGAATATGTCCCCCTCTATTTCGAAGACTTCGCTGAGAGGAATTCTCAAACCGTCTGTCATAACAATCAGATGATTAAATAGATCTATTTTTTTCACACTGCCGGTGGCCGATCGATATTGGCCGCCGGCCTTTTTTTCATCAGGCTGAAAATAAGTGACGGTTATCTCCGGGTTCTGAGCCAGCATTTCCTGCACCATTCTAAGTTTTTCATCCAAGATGGCTTTGGCGTTTTCGTCCAGCTCCACCCGTTTGTCCGTCAGCCGGGCGGTTTCTTTAATGGCTTCTCCATGGCCGGTTAAAGCGGCAAATGGAGCAAACTGCGCGGCCCGGTCGGAAATGGGCATGGGGGGATGGACGGATGAAACGTGGTGAGGGAGTTTGATGATATCGTCATAACGGTGGATATCGGTGGTATTATCGCTCATCATATGCTCCTTTCTGGGGAAAGTAATTTTTTAATCTCACTTTAAGATTTGTGCCCGCCAATCTGCTGGTTGCGTTCTTTGGTCATGGCCCCTTCTTCCAGGTTCATTCCTTTTAGAATCGCATTTTTGCCGAACTTTTTCTTGATGGCCAGCATTGCCTCCTGCATTTGTTTTTCACGTTTTAGTTTCTCTTCTTCTTCTTTCTTTTTCTTTTCTAAAGCTTCATAGTCTGTAAAGAGGTCGAGCTGTTCAAAAGACTGTGTGTTGGGAGATGTGGATTCGCCGGAAACGTGATTGGCTGTAATATAAACTCTTCTGACCAGCAGATTCTTGTCCACAATATTGTCATATAAATTCATCACTGCGTCCATGATCAGCATGGTAGAAGACGTCTGCCGTCCGATGTTTGCGGTGCCATGGGCATGTTTGGGGATTTTGCGTCCGTAATGGTCTGTGGTGATCTCGCCTTTATATGATTTTCTGATGGCGGGATCGGTGAGATTGTCTATGTCATATCCCACCGTGAGAACCATCTGATCGGTTACAAGCCCTCTTTCCACCAGATCGAGAACCAGAAGATCTGTCATCTCCTGTACAATCAGCCTCGCTTTTTTATAGTCGTAGGGGCATTGCAGAACCTGGCCGGAGCCGATGCAGTTTGCCGCGGGTTTGTATGATTTGATGTCGGTCATCGTACAAGGCTCCCATCCCCAGGCATGGTCAATCAGCAGTTCAGCATTGACTCCGAACAGTTTATATAGCAGTTCTTCGTTGTGGTATTCATTGGGTTTTCCGATGGAGCACCGGGCTACGTCCCCCATGGTATATAAACCGTTTGATTCCAGTTTGCGGGCATAGCCCTTTCCGATCCGCCAAAAATCAGTCAGAGGACGGTGGTTCCACAAAAGCCGCCTGTAGGACATCTCATTCAGTTCAGCGATCAGCATTCCATTCTCATCCGGCACAATCCGCTTTGCCATAATATCCATGGCGATCTTGCACAGATACAGGTTGGAGCCGATTCCGGCGGTGGCCGTTATTCCGGTGGCCTGGAAGATATCCTGTATCATCTTTGCAGCCAGTTCACGGGCTGTAAGCCGGTAAGTGCCCAGATAGTCGGATGCATCGATCATCACTTCATCTATGGAATAGACGTGAATATCTTCCGGAGAAATGTATTTCAGATAAATATTATAAATCCTGGTGCTGTATTCCATATAAAAGGCCATCCGGGGCGGAGCAGTGATATAGGAAACCGACAGCTCAGGAGATGATTTCAGCTCATCCGCATCATAGGAGGAACCGGTAAATGTATGTCCCGGCGCCATCCGTTTTCTGCCTGCGTTGACTTCATTGATCTTCTGCACCACCTCAAATAATCTGGGCCGTCCAGGCAGCCCATAGGCTTTGAGGGCCGGTGATACGGCAAGGCAGATGGTTTTTTCTGTACGGCTTGCATCGGCAACCACAAGGTTGGTGGTCAGGGGATCCAGATATCGTTCTCTGCACTCTACGGAGGCGTAAAATGATTTTAAGTCAATGGCGATATAAGCATGATTCTCATTTGACATGGGCGGCAGCCTCCTTTCGATAAAGTGATTTATAGTTATTTTATCATATTGGGAGGGGAAATAACCATGTTTTTTAAAAACAATCCGTCATCCGGTCAGCCGCAGCTTATATCAGCCAGCATGGCCTGAAAGATGCTGACATGAACCTGTTCGTCCAGAATAATCCGGTTTAACAGATCCGTGATACAGTGGTCCTGAATCAGGCCGGCCTGTTTCTGGTATGTAGCGATCGTATTCTGTTCTCCCCGAAGAGCGTTTTGCAGCAGTGCGTCCATAGGACGGGGATAATGATTGCAGGCAGGGGACCAATACCGGGCGCTCCTGCCTCTGTAGGTCCACAGCCGCGGGTCTGCGCCCAGCATATAAGCCAGCTGGGAGAAAATATTGAGATGGTGCATCTCAACAATGCTGATCTTGTGAAAGACATCGGAAAAGTCCTTTCTGTTCTCCGTCAGGATTACGCTGTTGTAGAAATACAGGCTGACGGCCGACATTTCGGAATTGCAAGAGCCGATATTACTCAGCATTACATTAGCATAGCGTAAATTTGGGCATTCTACTGTTACGGGAGGGTAGGGGCTGGAATCTGAAAAATTGTTAAAAGACAACATAAAAAACTCCTTTTATAGATTAACTTAAATTAATATATAGTAGGAGCCGGACAGGAATATGCGGAAAAACCAATAAAAAGATTCAAAGAAAATCAGGCTGATAAAAACGGAGGATTACCCTGAAAAAGGCATAAAAAAACAGGAATCATAAAATTCCTGAATTAAGCTAAACTTCATTATCCATCATATCACAGATGAAATTATAAGTCTAGTATTACAGCGATATTTTTGATACGATTTTTACAGCGAAGCAGCTGCATGGCTTATAAAATGAGAGATGAGATGGAGGGAAAAATGGAAACAGATAAGGAACTGGTTCAGGAACAGAAGCATCTGGATGACTGTTTGGATGTGATTAGAAAAAATATTAAATATTATGAACTGAGGATCAGCGAATACAAAAGAGAGACAGATGAATTATTTCAGGCAATCCGCAAAGGGGATGTGGAATTGTATGACCAGCTGTTTGCCAGCCAGAATATTCTGGAACATGCGCGGAAGTCTTTGCACAGGAATCAGGCGGCGGCTAAAAAAGCCTTTTTCGGCCGTATTGATTACAGGGAAACTACAAACGATATCCGGGAATCATGGTATATTGGTAAAAATGGAATCAGCATAGACCGGACGAATCTATTAATTGTAGACTGGCGTGCCCCGGTTTCTTCCGTATATTATGAAAATGAAATGGGTACGGGATTTTATCAGCCGGCGGATGACGGCGAACCGGTGGAAATCGACCTGACAAAAAAGAGAACGTATGATGTATCAGGGGACCGGATGCTGGGTTATTATGATAATGATGCGGTATCCAACGATGAGCTCCTGGTAAAGTATCTGGCACAGAACAAAGAAGCTGTGTTAGGAGACATTATAGCTACCATCCAGAAGGAACAGAATGCCATTATCCGTGACCGTCCTGTTAAAAATATCATCGTTCAGGGAGTGGCGGGCAGCGGAAAGACCACAGTGGCCATGCACCGGATTTCCTATATTTTATATAACTATGGAAACCGGTACAAATCCAGTGAATTTTGTATTGTGGGGAGCAATGACATGCTGCTCAGTTATATCACCAGCGGCCTGCCGGAATTGGATGTAAATAATGTAAAACAGATAAAAATGGATCAGTTTTTCCCTTATCTGATGGAAAAAGCCTGGAAGAAAAAATATAAGCTCATTGCGGAAAATGAAGAAACTGCCATAAAAAGCCGCCTTCCGTTTATACGGGAGCTGGAGCAGTATCTTCAGGATTACCGGATGAAGATGATTCCCGCCAGAGATATCACAGATGACAAAATCGGCCTTGTGCTGAGCGGTTCCAATATCCAGGAAACCCTGGACCGTTTTTCGGGACTGTCTGTGGCGGAACTGGCTGTTTTGATGAATGAGAGGTTGAAAAAAAGGATTTGCTTTTTGGTAGATGAGGATGAGACTGAGGCATTTAAGGCTAAGATAAGGGAATACCGGAAGTATTTTGATCCTTTGAAGGGCCAGGGGGGCTGTCTGGAATGGTACCGGTGCTTTTTGGAGCGGTATTCCGAGAAAATCCGTCCCATGCCAAAGACATTGGAGAATTTGAAAAAGGGCCATATGGATGTTTATGATATGGCCGCCGCGGCTCTCATATGGAAAAGGATTTTTGTAAAAGACCAGCCTGATGAATTCAGCCAGATCATCATTGACGAAGCCCAGGATTTTGGAGAAGTGATTTATTATTCCCTGCAGCAGGTTCTGCCTAAATGCTGTTTTACGATTATGGGAGATGTGTCCCAGAATATTAATTATGAGACGGGGATGAATGAGTGGGACAGCCTTCAAAGCGTCCTGTTTCAGAAAGGAAGAGACAGCTTTTATCTGCTCTCCAAAAGCTACCGCAATACCATTGAAATATCGGAATTTGCCGGGAAGGTGCTGGAAAAGGCATCGGCAGGCCGGTATAAGATCCAGCCGGTGATCCGCCACGGCCGCCCGGTGGAGCGGATTACCGACCGGGAAGAGAATCTGGCTGTCCGGGCAAAAATGCTGATAAAGGACATCCAGAGCCGGGGATTTGACACGATTGCAGTCATATGCCGTACCCAGGAGGAAGCTATGCAGGTGGAAAAAATGCTGGGAAAGACCATACAGGGCCAATCGGACGATAAGTTTAAAAAAGGAGTTATGGTTCTTCCAATCAGGCTGACAAAAGGGCTGGAATTTGATGCTGTGATCATATGGAAACCGGATAACGCCCATTACGGTGATAATCCTAAGGATGCAAAACTGATGTATGTGGCGGTGACGCGGGCGCTGCATGAGCTTTATCTGCTGGGAACGGAAATTACATGGTAGCTGGGTATGCAGACGATACCTATTATATTCGCCTTAGGCGGATAAGGCGCAGGACAACAAGTCAACATTTGCGAGGTAAACATGATTGAAATTAGAGAAATACAAAAGCAGGATTATAAAAAGGCGCGGAAGTTTGCAATTCAAGGCATGCACTTGAATTGGTATATGGATAACGAAACCATCCTTTCTCTGTATAGCAAATATTTCTGGTACATGGAATTAAACCGGGCAACGAAAGCCTACGGTGCGTATGTGAATGATTGTTTTGTCGGTGTGTTGCTTGCTGATATGAACGGGGAGAAAAAACGATATCACAGCTTTTGGCGAACGATCTTTGTGAAGGCATTTGATTTTATACAAAACCTCGTTGCAGGGGAAGGTGTTGGCACATATGACGCAGCGAATAAGGAGATGTTTGCGTCTTTCCGCAAAAAGCGGGAACCCGATGGGGAAATCGTTTTTCTTGCTGCCGACCCGGAATGTAAAGTCAAGGGGGTCGGCACAGCCTTGCTTTCCGCATTTGAAGCGGAAGAAACGGGGAAACTGGTTTATCTCTACACCGACAATGCCTGCACATATCAGTTTTATGAACACCGGGGATTTACAAAATCAGAAGCAAAAAATGTAGTAATTGACTTGAAAGATAAAAAAGTACCGTTGCAATGCTTGTTGTATAGCAAATTGATTCAATAAAACAAATATTTTCGTTTATATAGCTGATTGTAGTACGCTTTATTGGGTTAATGCGTATTTCCTTTTTAACCGTTCTTAATAGTGGCGAGCAGTACAAAGTGGAACTCGCTTTGCGATTTCACCGATTTTCGCCCCGGCGAAAAATGGAAAATCTGCTTGTTGGGGGGGCCCCCAATCCCCCGGCAAGGCAGCGCTTTCTCGGGTGCTGAATGCGAGAGACTTGACGAGCTGGAAAGAAGTATGCTTACAGCGTCCGGCTGGACACGCAGCTGCCCCGTTAAGGGCGATGAAAAAGGCCGCCGTTGGCGGGGCTTTTCCGGGTGGGGTGGGTTCCAGTACTCAACAAGCGTGTCGCAAGAGTGCATATACTCCTGCCCTGATTGCCACGATTGTTTTCGGTGGGATTGGGATTCCCGGGGCGTTCATGTGGAACGATAGAAGGCCGGTTCCGAGGGCTCAGGTGAAATGATACAGCCCCCTCGGTTCCGCGTTCGCAGAGGCCCATTCTGTCAGGAATTGGGCGGCCCTATTTTCCCGCGTTCGCAGTCGGTTTTTTATGCCACGCCGCCCCTCCCGCAGCTAGACAGCGGCTCATTACATTCAAACCGTCGGCGCAGGGTTTTCCCGTTTTGTAGGCGGAAAAATCCCGCCCAAATCCCGCCAAACTTTACAAAAGTATGTTGCAAGAACTTTTAATACGGTATGCAGCCTTTTGAGCTGCTTTTTTGCTATTCAGGCAATAAAAAAATGCATAAAATTTATTTTTTATTTTTCGTAATTTTACGGGTGACAATTCATAAAGTTAGTGGTATAATCAATTTACAAAAAAGCGGTGAGAAGGATATCTGTTTTTCCACTATTTATCAAAGATATCAGGTTTTCTTATTTTTCTTATATTTCAGAGTACTTAGGGTACGTTCAGAATTATTTTCCAAAGTTTTTAAAAGTATTATTTGTGATGAGTTATGAGGTGATGTGTTTATTTTTTATGCGCAAAGCCGGGCATTTTTATTTCCTGTGTAATACTTTCTTTGTTAATCTGCTGTTTTCCGAATGGCCGATCTTAATAATCATTTATTTTCCGGTTTTTCTGCCGAAATAGAATATCCCAAACTTTTTATAGTCCATGTATTCAGGGATTTTTTCCCATACCTAAAAATAGAACGAAAAGAGGTTTATTATGAAGAGGTTTAGAAACATTTCAAAAGTGTTATTAGCGGCAGTATTTATATCCAGTCAGAGTAATGGACTGTTAATTCTGGCTCAAACGAATGTTTTATTCCCCCCTGTGGGCGTCAGCTGTGCAAGTCCGTCGGATGCGTTGGAAAAGGAGGACACTGTTTCTTTTTCAGGTGGACGAAAAAAGCATATCGCCTCCGGTTCTGATGCATTAGAGAAGAATGTTACTGCGTCTGATTCCAATGCATTGGAAGGTGACGGATTCTTTCACTATGCGATTCCGGGAGAAGTTCCGGCCTGGTATACACAGCTTTCAGGCGGCGATGATGAAGTTATTCTCTATACCTATACGGACCGGTTTGGCCACCTCCAATGGCGTACATACGGCAGTTGGGGAGAGGATGACTGTTCCTGGTATCCATGCAGTTCTTCCGGCACTGTATCGAAGAACGCAGATGCGGCCGGCACAGACAGCGAATATCTGCAGTCAGCCCCTTACCGGTACCAGTCGCTGACGCCAACAGAAGAAGATTTTGAATTTCTCATCCATGAAAAATTATATGAAGGCGACGGTTGGCAAATAAAAGAACCGGAACCGGGGCAAAACTATGATGGCTCCCATTATGAGATATGGAGGTTTGGAAAAGAACCGGAGAATTTGAACCACCCCGTTTCCTATTGGTTTTATGGTTTTCAGGAAAACGGCTGTACGGACCCTATGTGGTATGAATGCAGCGGTTCCGGGATTATTATGGAATCGAATTATTTAAAGCCCGTCCCAAACGTGAATTTATCTCTGTCAAAGTATTATTTTGATGAAAACGAAATTCAAATTGAAGTTGCGGCAGCGGATTCTTATCAAGTCTTAGAAGCAGATGCCGGGCAATATATCGTTTTTTTAACCAGAGATCCTGATATGGAGATCAAAAGCGTGAAACCAAGCGTCGGCTCTAACACCATACCAGCCGTATCACAGTTAGATGAAACCACTATGGGAACCTATTATTTAACCACAAATTCTAACAGTGCCATTTTTGTTAATGGTGTTTATCCGGGAGGTAATATGGCCCGTTCAAAAACATATCAAATAAATATCGTTCATAATTATGGTGAATGGACGGCGAAAAAGGAGCCTACCTGCACTCAAACCGGTACATTGATTCACCGGTGCGCATGTGGAAAAATCGAAACAAAAAGAGCGGATGCATTAGGACATACCTATGACGGCAGCAGTTATGTGAGAGCAGAACCTGACTGTACCATTGTTGGAAAAACTGCTCACAATTGTACCGTATGCGGCGCATACGAAGATATCGCAGATATTCCGGCTTTGGGGCATGAGGTGGAAAAGTGGGAGTATAGATATGGATCCTGTCCATCCGGTGTAACCTTACAGGGAACCTGTACACGGTGTCAGCGGGTGACAGAAGATAAAAAAACAGCAGATCATACATGGACAGACTGGTATTGGGGTTCCGCTCCGTGCAGTACAACGTCCCATACGTTCGGCCAGGAATTTATGGCATTTAAGCGGCGGGACTGTCAGGTTTGCGGTGCGTCGGAGAGCGGAGAGACGATTTTTGAACCGATTGAACATGAATTTAATGAATGGATGCTGGGATCAGCGTCTACTTGTGCTAAAACAGGGTACGAAGAACGATATTGTAAGTATTATGGAACATCCTCATCCGACTGTCTGGGATATGAAATGAGAACACTTCCTACAACAGAACATACATGGTCTGAATCCAGCAGAACAGCCAGTGTGAATGGGTATTGGCAGACTTACTGTGATGTCTGCGGGGACGTGGTCCAGTCAATTCCGGTCACGTATAAAGTCCGCTATTACATCAACCCGGAGTTAACGGAATATGCAGAAGATGAATACACTTACGAAATATCTTATTATCCCCCTAAAAAAGATATTGTAAAATGGTATGAAGAAAAGAACGACGGGTGGAGCCTTACCTGGAAGTGTTCTGAAACCAATACTAATTATAATCCTTATGAGCTGGTAAAAAATCTGACAGAAAATCAGGATGATATTGTTGAGATGATACCGATAATGACAGGAATAAGAACTGCGATACATTTGAGGCCTATTGAGTCCTTAAATCCTGAGATAACCTGTTATGGCCGTTACTACGAACCGATGGTTCTGCCGGAACGCAGGCGTACCGGATATACGTTTTTGTATTGGTCGGATCGCTGGCCGGAAATTGGAAATACATATCAAAATGGAGATCGAATCGATTTCTATAGTGAAAGAACCTTTCATGAAGTTTGGGAGCCCAACCGGTACAGGCTCACATTTGCTGATGATACCATAAGCAGTATTTTAAACAATGGTGCACCGGAACATATAAAACCGACGAAAACCTACGACTATGAGTATCATGATGATAACTTTGGCAATCCGGTGACTATCTATCTCCATTATGATGATATCACCGCACATTTTGAAAGCTATAAAAATTTACCTGGTCTGACCTTTTTAGGAGTATATACCCAACCGGATGGGAAGGGTATAAAAGTGAGCAGCGCCAATAAAATGTGGGCGGAAAACAGAACGCTCTACCCCTGTTTTAAAGCAGTCGATTATAGCTTAGTCTTTGATGAAGATTATCGTGGAGGAGGCGGTTCCACTCAGGTTAAGCATTATTATGATCCCATCAGCCCGTTACCGGTTCCTGTGCGGGAAGGATATACTTTTAAAGGATGGTATACGGAAAAAGGCGGAAAAGGCGCTCTGCTCACCTCAGAAAGCAGAATGCCGGCAAAAACAACCTGGTATTATGCGCACTGGGAGGAAAACCAGTACTCTGTCACCTATTCTCTGAAGGATGAAACGCCGGTCAGCAGTTCACAGCACAAATACAGTGAGACCGCCTATACGGAATCCGAGAATAAGGCTCAAGAGGTTTACCAAACGGTAGAACCCGATGCATATAAATACAATTTAACAGTCTGGTCTTCTAATGCAGATGGTTCCGGCCAGGCCTTTGCTCCTGATACCCTGATCAGTAAATTATCGTCGGATGATAACGCTGCGGTAAAGCTATATGCAAACTGGAGGGGCAAGCCCATGAAACTGTATTTAAATCCCAATGGTGATGTGAATGAGATCAGTGTCATAAACGGATATTACAAGGAACCGGCCGGAAATCTCCCGGAACCGGAACGGCCAGGTTATACTTTCCTTGGATGGAATACCACCACAGAACATGATGGAGAGACTTATACCAAAGACAGTTTAATGCCTTACAGTGAAAGTGGAAGCACAAACCTTTACGCCTCCTGGATTCCAAATGAATATAAAGTCACATTAATAAGCCAGGCAGCAGACTATGCCGCCAATGGCGCGCCGGAGTATATAGACCGTAAGGAAGAGATCCTGATTGAATTTCAGGATGATTGTGCCGGAACTGCGCTCACTTATGGGGAGTTAGGCCAACTGTCTGGGTGCTTTGACAGTTTCCAGGATTTTCCCGGCTTAAGTTTTGAAGGCTTTTACACCGGGCCGGACGGCCAGGGCGTCCAAATCGATAAAAACAGTCTCATGCTGCCCCGGGATTTAACGCTTTATGCAAAGTACAATCAGACGGAATATACCGCTGTTTATGATTCCTGTTTTGACCCGGAAAAGAACATCACTAAAACGTTCCATTATTATGATCCGGTTGGAGAACTGCCCAGGATTGACCGCCCCGGATATACTCTGAAGGGGTGGTATACGCAAAGAGACGGAGGAGGTCAGCAGGCTGAGCCTGATATCAGGCTTATGAACGAGGATATCACGTATTATGCGGACTGGAATCCCAATCGTTATACGGTTACTTACGATTATGGGATCGGGAAAGGGGATGTGGCGGATAAAAAGGTTGTGTATGGAACGCCGTTTGGTACTCTGCCCGAACCAGCTGTTATTCCGGAAGATTTTATTTTCTGCGGATGGTACAGGGTTTTACAGGACCCGGACAGCCTTTATGGAGAGGTTTCTATTCAGGAAGATGACAGGGTAACTGAAAACACAAAATATCAGATGGAAGGTGACTGTATCCTGTATGCATATTATAAAAACATTCAAAAAGAACCTGAAGGGCCGGATCATACTCCTGTCTCCGCTGAAAAAAGCTCCGCCGGCAGTTCGGACGCGGCTGACCGCTATCTCACATTTTGGATTCTCAATGACAAACACTGGTATTATTATGATCCTAAAGGCAGCATGGTTATAAAACAATGGGTTCCATACAGGGACCGCCTGTACTGGCTCCAGGCGGATGGAATTATGCTCAGCAATACCTGGTTTGAGCAGGATGAAAACCGCTATCTTTTAACTGATAATGGGGCCATGGCTCAAAGTGAATGGGCAAAAAAAGACGGTCTATGGTATTACTTTGATGAAAAAGGGCATATTTCCGATGACAAGGATGAAATATCGGGCAATTTTAAATCAAAAGGCAAAGATTTGGTTTATATCGGGCCAAGGGAACAACTGGTTAACAATTGGTATGAAGAATATTACATCAATGAAGATAATACTGTTTTGACGAATCAGTGGATACAAGAGGGAGACGATTGGTATTATGCAGGCACGAACGGTAAGCGGTTGAGGGGCCAGTGGAATGAGGTTGACGGCCTTTGGTATTATATGAACCTGGATGGAAAGATGGAAAAACATGCCGTCGTATGGGAGGGAAATTGGTACTATATGGACCGTAACGGGGCTTGCTATAACACTGGTTTTGTGAGATGAGAATTGATTGTTTAATGAATATTTATGGAATGGCTAATACATGGTATAATCAAATACAGATTTTTAATTTAAAGGGGTTAAAGTTAAAAAGACACTTGAAAGCCCAAGTGTCTTTTTAACTCCATCATGCTGTGGGGCTGTGTGCGGGACTGCTCCCGCAGAATCACCGGATGTAACTGGCAAAAGTTAACTGGTATGAGAAAGTCTGACCTGGAAAAGATAGTACTGAAGCGGTCTGTTATGGCTTCCAATAGGCAGGACTGAATAAACAGATATGGTATTAATACTGCCGGCATTACATAGGACAGGAAGAAAAGAGGTATTTTATGTGCGGAAGATATTATATTGATGATGAGACGGCCCGGGAAATAAAAAAATTAGTCCGCCAGATTGATGAACGCCTTCAGCGGGAAAAAATGGGCAGGGATATTCATCCAACAGATCTGGCTCCGGTCCTGAAAGGGAACGGAGCGGACTTTGAGATGGAATGGCAGAAATGGGGACTGCCGGGGATTCAGAATAAAGGCGTGATATTTAACGCCAGAAGCGAAACTGTATTGGAAAAGAGGATGTTTAAGGAAGGCGTGCGCCGCCGCCGGATTATAGTGCCCTGTACCTGGTTTTATGAATGGAACAGGAATAAGGAGAAGATTACATTCTACAGAACGGACAGTTCCGTTCTCTTTCTGGCGGGATTTTATAACCGGTCAGAAGATGGGGACCGGTTTGTAATCATTACGACAGAGGCCAATGAATCCATGAAGGAGACTCATGACAGGATGCCGCTGATTCTGGAACCGCATGAATTGGAAGACTGGGTGATGGAGGATGGGAAAACTGAGGAAATTCTTAGGCAGAAACCAGTGCTTTTAGCAAAACGTGCGGAATATGAACAGCAGACACTGCCATTTTTATAAACATTGTTTGATATAAGAGTTACTGTCCGCCAGTGGAGGCTGTGAACAGTAATAGATAAGATGAATATAAAAAGTAATGCTTGACAAATCTAACTGTATACTGTAAAGTTACAGTATAAACTGTAACAAAAATAAATTCAGTTAAGGAGTGTGTATTTATGAGCAAAGGAATAGTATTGTTGTGTATAGGAATTGCCGCTGTCATTTCCCTGGCCGGATGTGCATCGGGGCAGAAGAAAAACGGGGCTTCAAATGAAAACAGCCTGTCCCAGGAAAGCACTGGAGAAACAGCATATCACAAGATCACGGCAGAAGAGGCAAAGAAGATGATGGATGAGGAAGATGTAATTGTGGTAGATGTGCGCAGAGCAGATGAATATTCTGTTAAACATATTCCGGGGGCTGTTTTAGTTCCTAATGAATCCATAAAAGATGAGCAGCCAGAAGCCCTTCCCGATAAGGAAGCCATTTTATTGGTTCACTGCAGAACCGGAATCAGAAGTAAAGATGCATCGGATAAGCTGGTGGCCATGGGATACGAGAATGTATATGATTTCGGCGGTATTAATGACTGGACCTATGAGACAGAGACTGGAGAATACAAGGAATAAAGACAGAAAATATGAAGGAGAGATGACCGTCCGGCGGTTGGGCATCAGAATTTACCAATAACATCCACTTGAATCAGAACGTATGTTCTGATAAGGTTAAGTGGAAAGGAGTTGGTAACGGATGAAGCGCAGAATATTTCATATTGATGTTAATTCCGCCTATTTATCATGGGAAGCGGTTTACCGGCTGTGGCATGAGGGAAGCGATCTGGATCTCAGGGAAATTCCTTCGGCTGTAGGCGGTGATCTGGCACTGCGCCGGGGAATCATCCTGGCGAAATCCATACCCGCGAAAAAATATGGGATTAAAACCGGAGAAGCCATTTGGGAGGCAAAGCAGAAGTGCAGGGATCTGGTTTTAGTTCCGCCCAATTACTGTTTATATGAGAAGTCATCGAAAGCATTTGTTGAGATTCTGTCCAGATATTCACCGGATGTGGAACAGTACAGTATTGACGAAGCATTTGTGGATATGACAGGGACGGAAGGATTATGGGGAGATGCGGTGAACGCTGCAAAGATGATGCGGGAAGAGATTAAAAGAGAGTTGGGATTTACGGTTAATATCGGAGTATCGGATAATAAGATTTTAGCCAAAATGGCCTCAGACTTCAAAAAACCGGATCGGGTTCATACCTTATTTTCAGATGAAATAGAGCAGAAGATGTGGCCGCTTCCGGTGTCGGAATTGTTTTTTGTCGGAAGAGCCACTGCTAAAAAACTGCTTTCTATGGGAATAAAGACCATCGGGGATCTGGCTGGAACAGATCCCCATTTGCTGCGGCAGCATTTGAAAAAGCATGGGGAAGTGATTTGGGCGTTTGCTAACGGGATTGATTTGTCTGTGGTGGAGACAGAGCCGCCGCCTAATAAGGGATATGGAAATTCAACGACCATTGCATTTGATGTTTCCGACAGGGGAATTGCGAAATTGGTGCTTTTGGCGCTGGCGGAAACGGTAGGAAGCCGTCTTCGGGAGGCCGGGGTGAAAGCGGAAGTGATTGCGGTGGGAATTAAGGACTGTGATTTTCATTATGAATCCCATCAGATGATATTGAAAACCGCAACTAATATCACTGAGGAAATCCACAGAGCGGCCAGCCGGCTGTTTGACGAGTTATGGGATGGCCGGACCATAAGGCATCTGGGCATTCATACGGGGCGGCTTCAGAGCGCGGATGGATTCCGCCAGATATCCATGTTTGATGATGTGGAATATGAAAAGCTGGAAAAAATGGATGAAACCATAGACAGGATACGGGGAAGATTTGGTATGGATTCGGTGAAGAGATCGGTTTTTCTCACTGGAGGAATCGATCATATGGAAGGCGGGATACCCAGGTCTTTCCGCGGCACTGCTTAGCAGGAGGCGTGGATTATGGCATTTGGAATAGGCGTGAATACCAAAGAGGCGGACGACGGACCGGTTAAGGGACATCAGATCGATATCGCCTGTAAATGCTGGTTTACCAGTACAGGACGGTCCATGCCGATGATGATAAAATTTGAGGATGAGGGAAGGATTGAAAAGATTGATGAGATCCACGTCAATTATGTGGAAGAAAAACGGTATAATGGAATTGCGTCCGTGGAGTATGACTGTACGGTATGTTACAGGGGGATCAGGCGGGATGTGAAACTGGTATTTTTTAAGGATGAATGCAGATGGATTATGAAAAGCTTTGTGTAACTGGTTTCAGCTGGCTTTAGCTGGATTTAACTGCTTAGCTGGATAACTGGTTTTGGCTGGCGCGTTTTTTTACATCAGGCGTGAAGGGATTTTCAAAAATCCCTTCATGCCTGATGTAAAAAAAGGACGAGCCTAATGTGAAATTTTTTAGAAAAACAATCTCATAGCGCCGATCAACGCCGGATTATGCTCCGGATCAGCCTGCAGAATCTCATAGGGCGGTACGAAATCTCCGTTATCTCTCATATCCTCCTGCATACAATTACTTGCAAAAGGAAAATAAGTCGTCATGATCCCTCCGCCTAAGATCACCGCCTCTGGTTTAAAGATGATTCCCAGGTTCCAGATGGCGGTCTGAAGTTCATTTTTTATCTTCCGTATAAAGGCTGCGGCTTCCTGGTTTCCGGCTTCCCATTGGCCGAACAAGTCGTTAAAATCGGCGAATCCCCGGGCTTTAGCCCGTTTGTGAAGAGCGGTGCCGGACCAGAGGCTTTCAAAACAGCCCTTATGGCCGCAGTAGCAGGTTTCCCCTTCACCGGAAACGATTATGTGGCCCAGTTCAGGGTGAAAACCCAGTCCGGCCCTGTAAAGACGGCCTTCGGCCTGGAAGGCGGCTCCGATTCCTGTGCCGAAAGCGATCATCAGCACCCGTTTTTCCGTAAGTCCTTTTAAAACCACTTCTCCAAGCAGGGCTCCGTTTACGTCATTTTCCAGCTTCACGGGAAGGCCGGAGCGCTCTTCTAAAACCTGAACCAGAGGATAGTGGTCCCATCCGGGCAGGGTATATGGATTTTCTACAGTGCCCCCCACAGCATCCACCGGTCCGGCGCATACGACGCCGATGCCGGAAAGCTGGGAGAGGGAGATGGAGAGATCTCCACATTGTTTTTTCAGGCAGTTTATGATTTTATCCATGGTATCAGACACCTGTAATTCTAATGTAGGAAACTTTTCATAGCTTTTGATGCATCCCTTTTCATCCGTAATGCCTGCCATAATTTTAGTACCGCCGATGTCCACAGTTCCAAATAATTTGTTCATTGTTGTGCTCCTTTTCTGTTTTGAATAAAAATAGTATACATATTATACAATAAAAAGCTATTTTAAGCATGTTAAAAAAGCCATATTATATTAAAAAAACCATATTGAAATTGTAACATATGAATAAAAGATAATAATATTAAAAATCTTGGGTTGAATTTTTCATAATGAAATTATATCATAGGTATATAGAAAAAGCACTGGGAAATTTAAAACGTGCAATAAAGGAGGATTTATCTTATGAGAAAGCAAAAACTTTTGAGGATGGCGGCAGGGGTTATGTCCGTATGTCTGCTGGCCGGTTCATTAGCAGGATGCGGCAGCAAGAAAGCAGAGGGGACTGCTTCATCAGCGGCAGGCAGCAGTGCAACGACAACCGCTGCATCAGGGGATGCGGCTTCCACGGAGGCCCAGGCTTCCGGTGAGAAAGAGGCGCCTGTTCATTTAAAACTTTTCTTAACAAATAAGAACATTGTGGATGGTTCTTACGCAAAGAAGATGATTGAAGAAGCGACCAACACAGAATTAGAGATCATCCAGGTTCCTACCAAAGATCTGGATAACAAATTGAACATTCTTCTGGCTTCCGGCGACCGCCCTGACATCATTCAGTGCGAAACAGAGACTATGGAGAGCCAGTTATTGTCTTCCGGTATTCTTCTTCCATTAAATGAGTACTGGGATAACTATCCAAACATTAAGAACGGACGTGATGAAGTTACATGGGATACCATGAGATATACAGATGGAAATATCTACTCCATCGGTATCAAGAACCCGAACCCATTGTCCATCATCGCTTACAGAAAAGACTGGCTGGATAAATTCGGCCTGGAAGTGCCTACCACATTGGACGAGTATTATGAAGTGGCAAAAGCAGTTGCAAAACAGGATCCTGACGGAAACGGCGTAGACGATACCTTTGCTTTCGGCGGATACCAGAACGTGGATACCACATGGTTTGACCACATTTTCGGCGCTTATGGAGCTCTTCCAAACTACTGGATGTTAAAAGACGGCCACATTGTAAATGGTTCTGTTGATCCGGCCATGAAAGATGCATTGGTGTTCTTAAACAAAATGTACAAAGACGGATTAATCGATCCTGAGTTCGTAACAGATGATCCTAAGAGATGGCAGCAGAAAGTGAAATCCGGTATTTACGGCGCCGGCGTTACCAAGATACATATTTTTGACAAGAACAACTGGTCCAACTACTATGAGCCATTTATCCAGAGCAATCCAAACGGCGAGCATGTATACGGCCCTGTGCTCAAAGGCGGAAGTGACAATCCTGTAGGCATCCGTATGGCAAGTGAAAGAGGATGGTTAAGAACATTTGTATCAAAGGATTCCAAGAACATTGACGCATGCTTAAGACTGATTGATTACCTGATGTCAGAAGAAGGAAACCGCTTCGCTCAGTATGGTGTGGAAGGCGAACACTACAAATGGGAAGGCGATAAGTTAGTCAGACTGATTGATGACAAACAGACAAATGACCTGGATTTAAATAAATTCTTCATTGGTAATACCGTATTATTCGATCATTCTTCACCGGAACTGTTTGACGCATTTGATTATTCACATACCATCTGCTATGCAAACCCGGTTGACGGTATCTTCATTGATGAATTAAATGAAATTTATCCAAAACTGAAAGAAATCACAAACACCAGATACATTGAAATGATCGTAGGTGAAACACCGATCGACGGCGGATTTGAAGATTTTGTTGAAGAGTGGAATTCCAGAGGAGGGGTTGAACTGACAAAGGCCCTGGATGAAGCTTATCAGGCAAAATAAAATAAAAGTTAAGGAGAGGTTGACATGGCAGCAGGATCGAATGCGGCGGTAAAAGCATCAGCTACAAAAAAATCCGGAAGTAAAACATGGAAGGCCGTAAAAGAACATAAAGTACTTTATTTGTTAATGATCCCCGGATTGTTATATTTCATCTTATTCCGGTATCTGCCCATGTTTGGCCTGGTAATTGCTTTTAAAGATTACAACATTTTTAAAGGTATTTGGGCCAGCGACTGGGTGGGACTTGCAAATTTTAAAGCGCTGGTACATTCCTCTGATTTCTGGAATGTTATGAAAAATACCCTGGTCATCAGTCTGACCAAGATCGTGATTGGATTCCCTATCCCAATCTTACTTGCAATCCTTTTAAATGAAATTAAAGCGGTAAAGTTTAAAAAAGTAACCCAGACACTTCTGTATCTGCCCCACTTTTTATCCTGGGTAGTAATCGGAGGAATCATGCTGAACCTTTTCTCGCCGGTCTTCGGACTGGCGGGTCAGGTATTCCGCGTGCTGGGTGTGGAACCGATCAATATCATGGCAAAGAAAAGCACGATCTTCTGGGTGGTTATCTTTTCCGATGTATGGAAAGAGGCGGGATGGAGCACCATTGTATTCCTGGCAGCCCTGACACAGGTGGATTTAAACCTGTATGAAGCGGCCAGAATGGACGGAGCCAATAAGCTCCAGCAGATGCTGCATATCACAATTCCGGCCATTTCTTCCATCATCATCGTAATGCTGATTCTCAGAATCGGAAAAGTTATGAGCGCCGGTTTTGAACAGATTTTAGTGCTGCAAAACCCGATTACCATGGAAAGCATTGATATCTTTGATACCTATGTTTACCGGGAAGGTTTAGGGCGCGGTTCCTACAGTTTTGCGGCGGCAGTCGATACCTTTAAATCGGTAATCGCCCTGATTCTTGTAACCAGCGCCAATAAGATAAGTAAAATGTTCGGGGAGGAGGGAATCGTATGATACGCAGACATAAAAAGGTACATGTATCTACCGTGTTAAATTACCTGTTATTCATCGTAATAGGAATTATAATGCTGTATCCGTTCTGGTATGTTGTGATGTATTCCTTCAGCGACCCGTCAAAATCCAGCTTAAACAGCCTTTACCTCTGGCCGGCCGGATTCACCGTTGAATCATATATTTATGCATTTTCCAAGAAAATACTGTTTTCCGGATTTTTTAACTCCGTATTTTTAACTGTGGTGGGAACTTGCGTGAATATGCTGCTTACAATTATGCTGGCATATCCGCTTTCCAGAGAGAAGCTTCCGGGCAGAAAGTATCTGTCTGCGTTTGTAATATTCCCCATGTTGTTTAACGGAGGCATGATCCCTACATATCTTGTAATCAAGCAATTTGGACTTTTGAACAGCTTATGGTCTTTAATTACGTCAATGGCGGTTAATGTATACAACCTTTTGATCCTGAGCAAGTTCTTTAAGAGCATTCCGGACAGCCTGATTGAAGCCGCCAAAATCGACGGCTGCGGCGATGCGACAACGCTTGTTAAAATCGTGCTGCCGCTTTCCAAGGCATCGCTGGCAACCATTTCTCTGTTCTATGCGGTACAGCACTGGAATGAGTTCCTTCATGCCACGATTTACATTAACACAGATTCAAAATGGCCTCTTCAGGTCGTGCTGAGAAATATTATCGATATGGTAGCAAACGACTTAAACAGCGGCGGCGAGGTATTTATGAATCCTGAAAACTTTAAGATGGCCACCATTGTAATTACTGTTTTACCAATTATATGCGTTTACCCATTCCTTCAGAAACATTTTACACAAGGTGTAATGATGGGTTCTGTTAAGGGATAAAACGCGGATTTAAAAATTCTGTATGCCATACCAGGCATACGGAATTTTTGAGTATCCAGAGAAATGATTGAGAGGAGAATACCGAAATGGGAAACAGACCAGATATACTGCTTTTTATGACAGATCACCAGCGGGCGGATATGATTAACATGGTTCAGTGCGGACGGGAGGTAACGCCTAACTTAAACCGGCTTGTAAAAGAGGGGTTCCGGTTTGAGAGGGCTTATGATGCCTGTCCGCTTTGCGTACCGGCCAGAACCGCCTTAGCCACAGGGGTTTATCCTACGGCAAACGGCGTGGTATATAACGACTGGAAGGGAGAGACAGCAGGAGAATTAAAGCCAATTCACAGGATATTAAAAGAGGCCGGATACCGCATCGGACATGTGGGCGTTGACCATATTAAGGTTTGTCCGCCCATGAGGGAGCAGGGGCTGGACTTTTTCGTGAATCAGGAAGATTATGAAGCCTGGGCTAAGGATCAGGGGATCGTGACAGCCAGGGATAAAAGTGAGCTGACCCAGGTGGAAGAGGAGATTGAGGGCGAGTATGTATCAAAGCGGTACAGCGGCCATAAAGTCAGCCTGTGGGATAAGCCCATCACGCAGTTTAAAGACTTCTACTTCAGGGATCAGGCGGTCAAATTCATAAAAGAGCTGCCAAAAGGGCCGTTTGCACTGTTTACATATCTTTGGGCGCCTCATCCGCCTCTCAGGGTTCCTCAACCTTATGCGTCCATGTATGATCCGGATCAGATTGTGCTGCCAAAGAACATCGGCATCGCTGCCCAGGGGGAGCCGGAACTGAGAAGAAAAGGGGTTCCGGCCCAGCTGGCGGACGGAGTGTCCATGGAAGAATGGAGAAAGGTATGGGCCGCCCATCTGGGCCTCACCACCATGGCGGATGAAATCTTCGGAACTGTGCTTGAGGAGTTAAAGGCCCAGGGAAGATATGAAAATACCTGCATTATCTTCACCTCAGATCATGGAGACAACCTGGGACAGCACAGCATGTATCAGAAAATGGAAATGTACGAAGAAGCGGTAAAGGTGCCGTTTGTAATAAAAGTACCGGGTGAAAAAGCGGGAAGTTCGGATGGGGTGATATCTCATCTGGATATCAAACCTACGCTCTGTGAATTGGCCGGAATTGACGATAAAACAGGCGACGGCATTTCACTGCTTCCTGTGATCCGGGGAGAAAAAGAAGAGGAAAACAGAATTGTTTTTTCTCAGTATTCAGGCAATCCGGGCTATGGTACAATAAGAAGAGCAGCCGTGTCAAAACGGTATAAATACGTATATGACAGCCAACATGAGCACGAATTATACGATCTGGAAAAAGACCCTCATGAGATGGTAAATGAAGCCGGAAACGCAGAATATCAGGACGTGTTGAACATGATGCATGAGGCGTGCAGAAACTTCAATGAAGAGCACAGGGACTACTTTGAATGGGAGGAGAATAAGGGATGAGCTGGACAGAGGAAGCACTTGAGAAATGCCTGAAAAAGATTGAGAGGAATATAGACGGAATCGGAGAGCATTTTCCCCATGTGGCCTATGACGGAGTTTACAATGACCAGGGCGCGGCGTTCTGGACATCGGGATTCTGGCCGGGGCTGTTATGGCTTTTGCACCAGGAGAAAAAGGACGGCAGGGCATTGGAGCTGGCAAGAAAGCTGGAAGACCATCTGGACGAAGTGCTGGACGGCTTTGTAACCCTCCATCACGACGTAGGATTTATGTGGCTGCCGTCGGCGGTCATCGACTATAAACTGACCGGAAATCCTGCATCCAGGGTGAGAGGATTGAAAGCGGCCAGCCATCTGGCAGGGCGTTTTAACCTGGCGGGACGGTTTATCAGGGCATGGACCGATGAAGTGAACCCGGATTCCCAGGGATGGGCCATCATCGACTGCATGATGAACATACCGCTGTTATTCTGGGCTTCAAAGGAGATGAAAGACCCGAGATTTTACCATATTGCAAAAGCGCATGCGGACACGGTACTGAAAAGTTTTATCAGGCCGGATAATACAACCGCCCACATTGTGAGCTTTGACCCTTATACAGGAGAGAAGATAGAGAACCTGGGAGGACAGGGAAAAGACCCGGATTCCGCATGGGCCAGAGGCCAGGCATGGGCGATCTATGGAATGGCCCTGGCTTACCGGGAAACAGGAAAAGAAGAGTATATGACAGCTTCCAAAAATGTGGCCGGTTACTTCCTTTCCCACCTTCCTGAGGATAAGGTTCCATACTGGGATTTCAGAACAGACGCCAAAGACCGTTTTGTGCTGGATTCATCGGCATCCGCCTGTACGGCCAGCGGTCTGCTGGAACTGAGCAGTCTGATGGAAGACGGTGCGGAGAAAGAATTTTATCACGGCCAGGCTGTTGCCATTTTAAAAGGGCTTTATGAGAATTATGCTGATTTTTCAGAGGAAACCCAGGGTATCATCCAGAAGGGCACAGTAAATTATGCGAAGAATAAACATGTCAATGTGCCGATCATTTATGGAGATTATTTCTTTACGGAAGCTTTGATTAAACTGAACCATAAAACAAATATTTTCTAAACCGGTAGCAGCGCCGAAAGGCGGTTAACAATAATAATAAAAGGCTGCAGGGCAGCAGAAGGAGAGATAACATTATGAATACTTACTGGGGAGATCTTCACAATCACTGTGGAATTACATATGGTTTTGGAAGTTTGGCCAACGCCATAAAAAGGGCTAAAAGCCAGCTGGATTTTGCTGCATTTACGGGCCATGCAATGTGGCCGGACATGTATGAAAAAGCGCCGGGAACCGAATTTGTGGTTAACTTCCATTTGGAGGGATTCAAGAAGTTACAGGATCATTGGGAAGAGATCAGAAAAGAAGTGGCGGAAGCTAACGGAGCTGATTTTGTGGCAATTCAGGGATATGAGCTGCATTCCAGAGAGTACGGCGACCACCATCTGCTTTCCATTGACGACGAACTCCCGCTGATCTACAGGAATTCACCGAGGGAACTGGTGGAAGACTGCGGCAAGGATGCCATCGCTATTCCTCATCATATCGGTTATACGCCGGATTACCGGGGAATTGACTGGAAAAAGTTTGATAATACCATTTCACCGGTTGTGGAAGTTTACTCCAAACATGGCTGTTCCATGAATGAGGATGCGGATTATCCATATTATCACAACATGGGGCCGAGAGATACCAGAGATATGGTAGATGAAGGCCTGCGCCAGGGACATAAATTCGGATTCGTGGGTTCCACGGACCATCACGCAGGATTCCCGGGATCTTATGGAGACGGACTGGCTGCCGTAGTTGCAGAAGAGAAGACGAGAGAGAGCATCTGGGCGGCGCTCAAAGCCAGAAGGACATATGCGGTTACAGGCGACAGAATCCTCTGTGACTTTAAGGTAAATGATTCCTGGATGGGAAGCGAAATCACAGCCAACAACAGAAAGGTCCGCGCCCATGTGGAAACTGAGGGAACTCTGGATAAGATCATTCTCTATAAGAATTATAAGCCGGTTCAGATCATCAACGGCGAATCCTTCCAGGAAGTGAACCAGGAGGGATGTTATAAACTCCGCGTGGAAATGGGATGGGGCAATAGCTCCCTGTACCGCTGGAACGGAAGCCTGCAGGTTGAGGACGGAACGATTAAAGATTATAATACCTATTTCAGGGGCAGAAGTGTGCTGGCTCCATCTAAGGACGAAGCTTATGATGAAAATGATATCAACGACATCGAGACATATTCTGAATTAAAGGGTGAAAATGAGCTGGTTTGGAGATGTGATACGGTGGGCAATAAATCCACCCTTCATCCTTCCACCTCATCGATCGTAATCAAGGTTCAGGGCAGCTTAAACACCAAAGTGACCTTCACTCTCAATGATAAAACATATACGGCAACAATCGGAGAGCTGATGAATTACGGCTACACCAGCCACATGGAATATTACCATTCCCAGGCATTTAAGATCTTTAAAGCGCTGCCGGAGACAAAATATACATTTGATCTGGAATTAGAAGACAACACGCCTGAAAATGACTGTGATTACTATCACCTGGAAGTAGCCCAGAAGAACCGCCAGTGGGCATATGTATCGCCTGTTTATGTGAACAGGGAGAAATAAAATTTAATCAGAATGGAGAAAGGATATGCAGGAGATAAGAGAGAACCCGTTAAAATCCAGACAGGATCTGCAGGATTTGGCGGAGAACATGATATCCTGTGCCGTTAAAAAATTAAGCCCGCAGAAGGCCTGGCTGAACGCCGGGGAAAGCGCGGCCAAATATCCTCATAAGACAGCCTGGATAGAGGGATTTTTAAGACCTCTGTTCGGGCTTGTCCCATTAAGTGCCGGAGGTTATGAAACAGGACTTTGGGAGGACTATCTGGAGGGGATAAAAAACGGAACAGATCCGGCATCACCGGAATACTGGGGGGATTTAGACGGCAAAGACCAGAAAATTGTGGAAATGACCACCCTGGGCCTGGCTCTGGCCATGGTTCCCCAACTGGTGTGGGAACCCCTTAACAGCCAGGAAAAAAAGAATCTGGAACTGTGGCTTTTAAAAATTAATGATGCCCCTCTGGCAACGAATAACTGGCTTTTTTTCCATGTTATTGTCAATCTGGGATTGAAAAAAGCAGGAGCATCGTACAGCCGGGATATTATGGAAACGGCTTTGGATGAAATTGAAAAGAGCTATCTGAAAGACGGCTGGTATTCGGATGGACCTACCCTTCAGAGGGATTATTATATTGCATTTGCCATGCATTTTTATGGTTTAATCTATGCAAAGCTGATGGGAGATGAAGATCCGGTCCGGGCAGAACGCTATAAAAAGCGGGCGGCGGAATTTGCAAAAGACTTCATCGTCTGGTTTTCGTCAGAGGGGGATGCCCTTCCTTATGGGCGCAGCTTAACTTACCGGTTTGCCATGGCGGCGTTCTGGAGCGCTCTCGCTTATGCAGGGGTGGAAGTGTATTCCTGGGGCGTGGTAAAGGGTATTATCCTGAGAAATATCAGATGGTGGATGAAACAGCCTGTGTTTGACCAGGACGGTCTGCTGACCATCGGTTACCGTTACCCCAACCTGAAAATGGCGGAGTTTTATAATGCGCCCGGCTCTCCTGCATGGGCGATGAAGGCATTTTTGATACTGGCCCTCCCTGAGGATCATCCGTTCTGGATGTCAGAGGAAGAGGAGCTTCCGGTTTTGGAACCGGTGTCGGTTCAGAAACATCCGTTTATGATCCTGATGCGGGGGGAAGGCGGAAGCCATATACAAGCCTTGTCATCCGGCCAGTACGCCAGATTCGAGCCCAGCTTTATGGCTGCGAAGTACGAGAAATTCGCCTACTCCAACGTATTTGGGTTCAGCGTTCCGGGAGCGGAATACGGGCTGGATCAGGGAGCCTTTGACTCCATGCTGGCTCTGTGCGAAAAGGACGATAATATGTACCGGGCAAGGCGCAGCTGTGAAATGGTCCGCGTTGACGAATCCGGAATTTACAGCATATGGAAACCGTGGGAGAATGTGACCATCCATACATGGCTGGTCCCCTGCGGTTCCTGGCACGTGAGAGTGCACCGGATTGAAAGCAGGAGAGAACTGACCGGAGGCGAGGGCGCTTATGCGGTAAACAGCGATTTCTATGAAGAAAATGATGCAGTCCGGGAAGCCGGAATGCAAATGCAGGCCGATGGGGACAGGGCGAAGGCATTTTTCCCATGGGGATGCAGCGGGATTGTGAACCTGGAAGGGGAACGGGACGGGCTCATGGTGGCCGCCCATCCCAATACCAATATCATGTATTCCAGAACCGTAATTCCTACGTTAAAGGGAAAGATCGGAGTTGGTGAAACATGGCTGGCCTGTGCAGTTTTGGGCACAAAGTCCAGAGACGAGGGAGATTTGGAGTGGAGCAGAGTGCCGGAATATGAGCGGTCCGGTTCCATTTTCCGTATCAGCTATGGGAACTGTGTGCGGGAGTATTCAGAAGCGGAGGAATAAGGGGACTTATGAGTATATGTGGGGATTTGCTGAGGCAGTGGTGTGGAAAACTGTTGGAGTTACAGGTCAGGTCTGTGGATAACCCTGCTTTAAAAGGCGGGATTCTCTGTCCGGCCTGCGCAGGAATCCATGGAAGGTGTTTTGATGCGGTTTATCCGTTTCTGTATTTGGCTGATGTGGACCAGGATGACAGATATTTAGAAGGGGCGAAGCTGCTTTTTGACTGGGCGGAACAGACGGTGTCCAGGGAAGACGGTTCTTATGTCAATGATACCAACTCGGAATGGAAGGGGACTACGGTATTCAGCGTGATCCAATTGATCGAAGCGCTGGAATACCATGGACATATTCTGGATCAGGATACCTACCAAAAATGGAAGGCGAGAATTGGGAAAGCGGCGGAATTTCTGTGTGGATTTAAGACATTTGAAGTCTGCAACGTAAATTACCGAATTACCAACAGCCTGGCTATGTATCTATGTGGGACATTCTTAGGGGAAGACAGGTATATCAGAAGGGCAAATGAGCTTGCCGCCTTGGCAGCAGGCCAGATAACGGAAAATGGAATTCTGATAGGGGAAGGCCGGCCCGTTGACGGTTACAGCGCCAAAGGATGCCGGCCCGTGGATATCGGATATAATTTGGAAGAATCGCTGCCTTCCTTCATTCAGTACGCATACCTGGTTGGGGATGAGGAACTGAAAAAGACAGTGAGAAAGGCGCTGAAGCGCCACCTGCTGTTTTTCCTGGAAGACGGCGGAATTGATAACAGCTTCGGCACACGTAATTTCAAATGGACTTATTGGGGCAGCAGGACTTCTGACGGCTGCGCTCTCGGATATCTATTGGGGGCGGATGAGGAGCCGGAATTTGGAATTGCCGCTTATAAGAGCCTGAAGCAGCTTGAAAAATGTACCCATAACGGCTTTTTATACGGCGGCCCCCATGTGTGGGAATCCGGGGAACCGCCCTGCGTCCATCATGCATTCAGCCATGCCAAGGTGCTGGCTGGAATCCTGGACCGGGGGCTGGAAAACCGGCTGTCGGATGGGATACTGCCAAGGCAGGAACTAAAACACCCGGTTTATCTGAACGAGACGGATACTTATCTGGTGACAAAAGAAGGCTATACTGCGACGGTAACCGGTTATGACTGGGAATACATAAAGCTGCCGGGAGGCCATGCCAGCGGAGGCTCTTTATCACTGCTGTGGCAGAAAAAGGCCGGACTGGTTCTGTGCGGGAGCATGTGTGACTACAATATGAAAGAAGCCAATAATATGCAGCTCCCCCGGTTTTCCCGCCATGAATGCCTGACGCCGCGCCTGGAGTTTGTGGATGGAGAAAAAGTATACAGCAGTATGTATGATTATGGGTGCAGACTGTTTTGTGAAGATGTGGGCAAGGGAGTGGAGCCGCAAATGGGTCAGGCAGCGGGTCAGCAGATAGGGCAGGGAGCAGATCCAAAAATGGATCGGCAGACGATTGTCCGGGCCGAAGGGTGGCTGACCGATATTGGACAGAACCGGCTGCCGGGAGACGACGGAAATTATCGGGTGGAATATTGGTTCGGAAAGAATTTTGTCCGGGTCAGCGCCGCTGTGGGCGCAGGGGCTAAGTGGGTTCTTCCGCTGGTATCGGAGCGCCATGAGACGGTTATAAAAGAAGAAAAAAGTGTTCTGATACGGAAAGATAAGACCGACGTGAAGGTGGAGGTTATCAAAGGGACTTTAACACTGCCCTATGAAATGGAGAGAATCTATAATCTGGTTCCTGGAGTTGAAGCTTTGAAAGCGGAAATAGAGCCGGAAGATGGTGAGATTGCATTTTGCTTTTCGTTTTGATATAGTTATTCTGTATTGGGGGAAAGCGAATGAAAAAAAAGAAGATGTCACCGAAGAGCATTATTTTCTATAAACTTTACCTGGTGAATATAGTCATTACCGTAGTATTTATCTGTATGATTGCCATCATATGCAGCGCGTTCAGTTCCAGGCTGATCTTGAATAACATGATCGTTTTTAATGAAGATATGATTGAGGAAAAGAGCAGCGCGCTGGACGAGCGGGTCAGGCAGTTGGACGAAGCGGTAAATGTGATGATCGGAGATGAAAATGTATTTAAATTTCTGATGACCAATGAGGCTTATTATGAACGGCCGACGGCGCTTTTAAGGATCATCCGCCATTTTCAGAATATCTGCTCCAACAACAGCCTGATTGAAGGAATCTGTCTGATCGATGCGAAAAGAGGGATAGCCGTTACGGAAAAGACGAAAATGCGGCTGGACGACTTAGGCCCCCTGCCAGATTACCGGAAGCAGAATTCATTTATCATCAATGAGGATGGCGATGGGACGCGGTTGGAGTTTGTCAAGGTTTTCGAGCCGGTAAGAGGGGAAAAAGACGTCTATATTATACTGACCATTAATAAAGATTCATTTACCAATAACCTGCTGATCGGAAGTGAGACGGAGATGGTTAAGAGCTATCTTTTGACCAGGGACGGAGATGTGCTTTCTGTGAATGGGGTCGATGACGTCGACCCGGACATTAAAATACAGCTTCAGGATCAGGTTCAAAGTGCGGAAAAGATCAATATGGATGGGCAGAACCTGGTGCTCTATAAAAACCGTTCGCAGGTTTCGGATATTTCCCTGGCAGCCGTTCAGGACTACACTTATCTTGTAAAGGAAGCGGGGGCGGTTAAAAAAATCATTATTATAGCCAGCGTGCTTATGATCGCCGCCGCCACTTTTATCATCTACCTGTTTTCGTTGTACGTCTATGAACCGTTAAAGCAGCTGGGGCATAAACTTCAGGGAATTGCGGCAAAAGACCAGGCAGAGAAGGTTACAAACGAATATAGCCTGATTGAAAATGTTGTCAATGAACTGCAGACGGAAAAGGAATATGCCCTTCCCTCGGTAGTCCGGGATTCCATCGGGAAATTGGTAATGGAATTCTTCGATGAAGAGCGGTTTGAACATTTGAAGCGGGTGCTTCATCAAAACATGAATTTTGAGTGGAACGAACTGGTCATCACGGAATGTGAGGATAAAGAAGCCAGGTTAACGATTGTCAACCGTTTCCGGGAACTGATTCAGAATGAGTCAGAAATCGACGGATTTTTTGCAGGAATGACTTCTAACCGGTGTGTGGGAATATTCAATACCTCTTTTGATTATGAAGAGTTCCTTCATAAGATTGATGATGTGAAAGTGAAGCTGGAAACTGACGATATGGTAAAGATCACCTGCTGTGTCAGCAGGTGCTTTAAAAACCGGGAAAATATGAATCTGGTCTATTCTGAAACTTTGAGAACGCTGGATAAAACATTTTTCAAGGGAAAAAATACGCTGATCTACGAAGCGGCCCCTGTATCGGAATATAAGAACGAGTATTACAGCAAAGAAATCGAAAACCGTCTGACAAAATATGTGACTGAAGGCCGTGTGGAAGAGGCGGAGGAAACTCTTCATACTCTCACGAAAGATTTAAGCAACAATGCCACAGATATCCAGTACACCAGATTCGTATACTTCCAGATCTGCAACAATCTGATAAAAAATGTGCTGGAACTGGGTGGAAAACTTCCCAAGGAATACAGCGAAAAAAACATTTTCCACTCAGTATTCAGCGCAGAAAGCATTCTGGACCTGGAGCAGAATTCGGAGAAGATGCTCCACGCCTGCATTGCCAATTTCGAACGCCGGGAAAAGCCGTTTTCTCCGAACGTGGAAAAGGCGGTATCCTTTATTGTGTCTAACTACTGGAAAGATTTGTCTTTGGATGATGTGGCAGGCGCGGTGTTTTTGTCAGCGGGTTATCTGAGCATTATCTTTAAAGAAGAGACGGGATATACAGTTTTGGAGTATATAACCTATATAAGGATGCAGAAGGCAAAAGAGCTGGTTCTTCAGACGCCTGCGCTTAAAGTTAAGGAGATTGCGGAGCAGTTGGGATATAATAATGTACAGAGTTTTATACGGTACTTTAAAAAATATTATGGAGAAACGCCGATGGCGTTTCGGAAGAAGGATGGGTGAAATCTTTAGTTAAGTAATTGGCGGGAGTAACGCCGTGAAGAAGGGGACGCTGGGGCAGGCGGGCGCGGATCATCGGGATTCGGGAACGGATTCCGCCCCTAAGAGCTACTAGGCCTTCAAGAACGAAAAAAGACAGGGCGGCGCCCATTCGAGGTAAACTTTTTATGAACTTTACCTCTCAAGGGGCGCCTCAGAAACTGATTCGGTTTTCAGTTTCTGCCTGTCT
>JAGZXV010000186.1 GCA_018378255.1 Clostridiaceae bacterium
CGTAGTGGAAACAGAACCTGATTTGCCGATCCAATAATTGAGGGTCATATTAGCCGTACTGTAGTCACCTGATTTGATGATGAGGGATTCCAAAGCAAAGGAGATCAGCGGCATAATGCATACAAAGAAAAGGACCGCACAAAGAACTCCTGATATCACATATTTTCCCGCCTTTAAATCCACCAATGAAATCTGAGAAGATTTTCCGGTTATGGTCGTATAAGATTTTCTGGAACCGGTAAAAGCACTGTTAGCCAGCATAATGCAGGCCCCCAGAATCACCATAAACAATGCCACAATATATGCCTGACCAATGGCTGTGCTCTGCAGTGTTTTCATCTTAGTGGTAAGCACATAGAAATTGACCGGTGATCCTAAATAGATAGGAACCGCATAAGATCCCATAACACTTGCAAAGGCCAGAAGAAATGTGGATAAAATCGCCGGCTTTACAATGGGCAGCGTAATTCTCAGGAGAATCCGTCTTCTCGGTGTTTTCAAAATAGTGGCAGCTTCTTCCAGATTCGCATCCATATTTCTCAAAATTCCACCAATAAAAATATATGCGAAGGGCGCATAATGAAGGCCCGATACGATTACCATCGGGAGAAGCCCATATACAAACCACTCCGGAGCACAAAATCCTGTAAGAGAATAAATAAAGCCAGGTGATCCGGTTCCTATCCCCGGGTTTTTAAACATATTAAGCCAGAATAAAGCTAAGGTCCAGGACGGCATAATATATGGAAAAATGAATACTGTTGAGATAAACCGTTTTGCCTTTAAGTTAGATCTTGTTACCAGCCAGGCTACCGTTCCTCCGAATATGAGAGCAAAAACGGCAGACAGAGATGCCAGAATAATGGAATTCATCATCGGTTTATAGAAGTTAATATAACTATATTTATGCGTGCTTGTGCATAATAATTTTTTCCAGCTTTGAAGTGTCAGCTCCCCCTTTTTCAAACCGGGCAGTACTGTAGCATCCGTGGCGTGTACGATAAATGTATGATGGAGCAGTTCGCACAGCGGATACAGCGTCAGCAGCACCAGAATTACGGAAAAAAGAACTAATATGATATTTGCCGGTTTTGAAAAAAATGCTTTAATTCGATTGGAAACCTTGTTCATATCCCTCTCCTATCCAAATATTTGGTCAAAAAAAGAGCGCTGCAAAATCAGATCCAAATTAAGATTTTACAGCGCCCTCCACAGCCTTTTATAACTATGTCTTCTACCGCCCCTTTACTGAGTGCAGTAAGTAATGAAATCCAGAATTCCATCTGCATATGCCTTGGGCAGATAGATCGGATCTTCTATTACCAGGCAGTCTTTCCAGAAAGCCAGCTCCTTATCACCTTCCAAAGGTTTAATTGTCGTATTGGTGGAATAAGTGCCAATATCGGAATCCTTTGTCTGGAAAGCGGACTTAAAGCCATCTTCTGTCATTAAGAAATAGATAAACAGCTGTGATGTATAAGGACGATCTGTGTTGGTTACCATCTGGAGATACATCGGATACATAAATCCTGAAAATCCTTCCGGCTGTTTCTCTGCATAAGCTGCTACAGAAAGTTTATCCTGGGCTACACTGTCGTCGCGCAGCTTGGAATAGACAAATAATCCCATATTTCCGCCTAAACCATCAGCCAGTTCTGTTGCAATATCTCCATCACCGGAACCGAATTTAACGTTAGCCAGCATCTTTTTGATAAACTGGTATCCTGCATTCGGACAATCTTCATCCAGTTCAATGTCTTTTCCATAGAAATCTTTATAAGCGGTTTCAATCTTTGCAGACCATGCATCGCTTGTCAGCATTGCGAGGAAGTTTTTGTTAACGGATTCCTTACTGATATCCTTCATAAACAATTTTCCTTTAAAGGAATCTTCCGCCAGCTCCCATATATTAGAAATTCCGTTTGATCCGTCCGTATTATTATAAATAAACAATTTATTGTAATAATAGCAGATCAGCGGAGCCTGATCTTCCGCAATAATGCTGTCTTTCAAATATGGCGGAACGTAGTTTGTTACATAATCATAATCCACAAGCTGAGTCTGGAATAAATAGGAATCCTGCATGAGCACTACATCTGCAGTATCTTTTGTACTGGCCTCCAATTCCGTTGTAAGTTTTGTGTACAAATCCTGTCCGCTCTCATTGTAATACTCTCCCTGAATGCCATATTCTTCTGTAAATGCATCCAGCGCTTTCGAAATACGGCTTGTGGGGGCATAAACCATAAATGTTCCTGCTCCGTCCGCAGTGGCTTCATTCTGTGCCGCCTCTACCAGTTCTTCCAGCGTCATCTCACCAGTTCCAGACTTCTCTGTCTCCTGTGCGGCAGTTTCTGTTTTAGTCGTCTCAGCAGGTGCTGCAGTTGTACTCTTCTCCGTCTCTTTTGCCCCTCCGGTCTCCGTGTTCTTAGATCCGCAAGCCACCATCGAACTCATCATTGCCGCTGCCGTAATACATGCCAATACTCTTTTACCTGTTCTCATAAAACCCTCCTCTTATATTAATTACCCCTTTGATGGTTCTAATTATAATGGAGATTATGTCATATGCTAATAGAGTATTTTGACATTCATCTTGAAATATTTGACATTATTTAAAATACTTTTTTGATCTCCTGGTATTCACTGGGAGACATCTCCATGATTTTCTTAAAAATAGTGCTGAAGTAATTACTGTCAGTAAAACCCACCTGTTCGGCAGCCTCGCTCACCTTCATCGGAAAATTTGACAGCAGTCCGGCAGCCACATGAACCCGGTAGTTCGTCAGATACTGACCGAACGTATACCCAGTTTCCTTTTTAAACAATCTGCAGAAATATGCTTCACTGATTTTCAAATGTTCTGCTACATCCGATACCATAATCTCCCTGGCATAGTGTTCTCTGACATAGGTAATCGCCTTTTTTATATAGATATTCTCTGCCTGTATCTCCTTGTCCGTAAGCAAAACAGTTTTAGATGTCTCTTCATCTATTTTATGGAGCTTGATTTTGACCTTCCTAATGCACTCTTCCAGATCTTTATAATGGAATGGTTTCAACAGATAATCTACTGCTTCCAGTTTCAGTGCGCTGTGAACATAGGTAAACTTCTGGTGAGCTGTCAAAAATATAAATTCTGCTCCGCACTTTTTGCTCCGCAGCATTTTAACCATCTCGATACCATCGACAACCGGCATTTCAATATCCGCAATCACCAAATCCGGTTTCGTCTCTTCCACCACTTCAATTCCCTGTTTTCCATTAGACGCCTCTCCCACAATCTCACAGTCCAGACTTTTCCAGTCAAATGTCTGGATAATCCCTTTGCGCACATAAAATTCATCTTCCACAACCACAACCCTTATCATAACGCTTCCTTCTCCCCGCTTTTTCTGCCTTCTAAACCTTCCACAGGCAGAAATACCGTAATGGTAACTCCATCCTCGCTCTCCACCTGCATCCCATACTCACTGCCATACATCAACTGAATTCTTCGGTGAACGTTATACATTCCCAAATGGGAACTTTCATTTTGCGGCAGGGTCAGATTATGATTCAGTTTCTCTAAAAGATCTTCTGCAATCCCCACTCCGTCGTCCTGACAGACAAATATCAGCTTCCCTTCATTTTTAAAAGCAGTAACGCCAACGTTCAAATGCTCCCGGCTGCCAAATCCATATTTTATGGCATTTTCAATCAGTGGCTGCAGCAGTAGTTTGGGCATGAGGCATTCTTCCACCCCATCTTCCATCCCGATCTGATAATCGAATCTCTCACAAAATCGCACTTTCATTATTTCCAGATAGATTCTGATATATTTCAGATCCTCTTCCACCGTCACCTTTTCATTTGCATTACTGGTGTTATACCTGAGAAGTTCCGACAGAGATACTGTCATGAACTCTGCTAAATCAGCATCGATTTTACACATGAACCGGATATTATCCAGCGTGTTGAACAGAAAATGGGAATTGAACTGTGATTCCAACTGTTTCACATGAGCGTAAGCAACTGTTTCTGCCAACTCTTTATTCGTTTCAATCTGCCGTTTCAGGCTGTCCAGCATTTCATTGTAGCATTTTCCGATATTTTCAAACTCTGTGCTGCTGCGGATGTCCAGATAAGCATCCAGACAGCCTTCCGTTACGCTTTGAAATGCTTTATCGAGTTCCCTGATGTCGGAAGTACTTTTAACCGCCATCCGTTCCGCGCTGGAAAAGGTAATAATAAATACCAGGAAAAATACAAAAAAACCGGTGAAGAGCGCAGCAACCAATATTCCAACCGTGTCCGTATTATCCGTAACCGTATAAACCGACAGCATGCCGTCCCAAAGCTCACTGACCGTGGTATAATAGCTGCCGCCTTTATAGCTGTAAAATCCTTTTTTATCTTTCAGATCCTTTTTCAGCCGCCCTACCTCATCCACAAAGCTGTAGCTGCTGGTTGCAAAAACCCAGCCGGTTTGATCAACAATCATATTTTTTTGCAGAGAACCGGAAAGAAGTGCTGTAAACTCCTGCCTCGGTATGGATACAATTACATATCCGGCCGGAATGGAATTCTCTTTTACGGTCCTTCCCAGGTATATCCTTTTGTCACTTCCTATGGATGCTATGTAAATTGCAGTTTTATCAGGATCTGCTTCCAATAGCTCCAGTATTTTCCACTTCTTATTTATTTCATTTTCCAAACGGCCGGCTTCTTCTTCCCCCGTTCCCATACATACTTTATGTTCCTGATCCAGTATATACAGATCTGCCCCATATCCCGTATCCACAGAAACCGTATAGAGTTTCCGCATAATCTTCTGCCTTTTGGTCGTAGAAGTTCTATGATCGATGATATCCGGCGTCTGAACCAGATCCTGGAGCAGTTTATCATATGATAGAAGGGTGTATTCCACCGTTCCGGCAACTCCCCTGTTCGTATTTCTGTTTTTGTTTATTATGAAAAAGCTCCCTGTACATAAAACAATGATAACACAAAGCACCATCAGCTGAAAAACAGGAGCCAGAGAGTACACTAACAGCATTCTCTTTAAGTTTTCTTTAAATGACCTGACCGACTGATTCCTTTTCATTGTTTCCCCCTGCCCGGATGCTTATTTATTGTTCAGAAGCATACAGGTTTACTGTTTTTACCGCTTCATTCCCCACCTGATCCCTGGCATAGAATGTGAAACTGCCAGCACCGGAAACCGGAATTTGAGCCACCCCGTTTTCATCCACGCTGAGAACCGTTCCAGCACTGCCTCCTGCAAACTGCCCGGCCGTCATGATACCTGGCGCATAAGAAGCCAGAGCAAAATCTCCATCACTGTCATGGATGCGCACGATCAGATAGGACCCTTTTTCCTGGTTATCCAGCTCTATCTCGATATCCGGCGCATATCCAATCCGCTGCCACCTTCTCCCTGACAATCTGCCGGTATCATAGGATAACGCTGCTCCTGCATCCAGCATGCCCCCGGTCAGAGTTCTGCCGGCCAGGCTGTCTAAAGGCCGCGCGCTGGACAACAGGATCTCTTTCACATCAGCCGGACTGATATCCGGATAATGGGAATAGACCATAGCTGCCGCTGCTGAAACCATAGGCGCCGCCATGGAAGTTCCGGTCATATATCCATAGCTGCTGCCGGGTATTGTGCTGAGAATGAAGGTTCCCGGAGCTGCCAGATCCACACTGGCGGCTCCGTAATTTGATCCCGGATAAAGGCTGCCGTCAAAGCTTAAATTAGCTACGGAAATAATGTTGTCTAAAGGGTAGGACGCCGGATAGCTGGGCTGGGCATCGATATCCCGGCCCGGATTCGTCTGTCCGCTTCCGTTTCCGGCCGAAACCACAAACAGCATATCGGAATTGCCGATCGCCTGGTATACAGCCTGGTCCGATTCATCGGAAGACAGGCTCAGGTTACAGATCACCGCTCCATTGGCCTGGGCATAACGGATCGCCTCCACAAGACCGGTGCTTTTTCCGCCTCCGTCAGAGCCGCCAAGGGCTTTTAAAACCATGATCTTCGCTCTTCCGCCCGGCACAATGCCGGATATGCCCAGGCCGTTATTGGTCACAGCCCCGATGGTTCCCGCACCGTGGGTACCGTGTCCGTCCCCGGAATCCGGAAGCACGATATTATTATTATCATGAAAGTTCCAGCCAAAGACATCATCGATATATCCGTTGCCGTCATCATCAATTCCATTATCAGGGATCTCACCGGGATTCACCCATACCGCCCCTGAAAGGTCTTCATGGCCATAATCCACTCCTGTATCAATCAGAGCGATCACGGCTTCTCGTCCGCCTGCACCGAACAGCTGCCACGCAGCTTCCGCGTTCATGTCAATTCCCGCCGCCGATGTTCCTGCCGCCATACCGGTCCCCGCAGCAGCAGCCATGTCATACGGACCCTCTGTCCCCTGAAGGGCAGCCTGGCCAAACGGAACAGACAGCACCGGAAAACTTCCGCCGCTTTCATCAATTCTGAAGCTTCCGTCATTGGATAACGCCCATTGGTCTGCTGACAACGCATCATTGGCAGATATGCCCTGTGCCCGGTATGCTGATTCCTCCTTCCCCATTGGTATGACCTCATAGGAATCCGTCCGGTACACAACCTCGAATCCGTCTGTCACAGCCGGAATCATGCCGGCCTGCGGCTGCGCTGTCCGCGCTGCACAGGCAGTCATCTGCATTCCCAACAGGATCAAAAGGAAAATTATATTCTTTTTCTTCTTCATGCTGCCTCCGCTGTTTTTAGGAATTTAATCGTGAGGAACTCTTTCCCCGGTATCACCGGTGGAATTCCATCCCGTCACTGCACCGCCCCGTCAGACCCGAATGTGTAAGATACCCCGTCAATATCCATCGTCGTGTCATGGATCATAATGCCGTTGGAGTCCAGATAATACTGCTTTTCCTGATCCTGAATCCATCCGGTCTGCTTCAAAAAGTTTTTCATATAGTACCACTTACCGTTGATGTTCTTCCACCCATCAGCCGGAATCGATGCGCCGTAATCCTTAAACGCCAGTTCTATGGTCACATCACCTGCAATCCCCGCTACCGATCCCTTATCCGTAGTCTGCCAGATGGTGCGGTTCGGGTATGCATAATTAGTTCCGTAGCGGGCATACCAGATTTCATACGGTACCCGGGATACATCGATATGTTCGGTCAGCCACAGGTTATTGGCATAGACTACCGGCTGATACCCTGCATCCGATATAATCCCGCAGAATGCATTGATCTGATCCGCAATCTGCTCTTTTGTCAGATTGTTGTCCAAAAGGATCTGGGATTCCACATCATAGGCCACAGGATAGGAAACCGGGTATTCTTTAATCACTTCCAGCACATACCTGGCCTCCTCCTGGGCAGTGGCAACATCCAGGGCCTGTGTATAAAAAAATACTCCTGTTTTCAATCCATTAGCTGCTGCTTCCTGCATGTTGATTCCAAAATACGGATCCTGATCCTTTAAATATCCCAGCCGCACCATGGCAAAGGAAACTCCGTCCTCTCTGACCTTTGCCCAGTCGATTCCCGTCTCCTTATTGGCCCTGTTCTGGTACTTGGTAACTGTAATTCCCTTGGCAACCGCGCCCTCTATAGGAACTCCCGATGCGTCCACATATTGTCCGTTCTCCATGGTCCATGGCTCCGTTCCGAACGCTGCAAAAGGGGTAATGGCGCATATGGCCGCAATGAGCACAGAAGCCGCATATACTGATCTCTTTTTCATCTTTTCCTCATTTCCGCCGTCTGGCTACGGCATTATACCGTGTTTTTCTTCTAAATACAATTACAGTTTACTACCTTACCCTTACTGTGAGTCAACTTAATATTTCTTAACAATATCTTACCCGGCCTGCTAGAGCGTGTTTCTCAGCACCTGTAATTGATTCCGGCCTTTTGGGCCTGGGACATCTGGTCCTTACGTTCTATCCGGTAAATCCGGCCGTCCTTTTTAAATCTGGCTCCGGTCTGCTTAAAATAGAAAGGCACATCCGCTTCCATACACTGTCTCCTCGTCTCCAGCACCCAGGTAAAATCACAGATTCTGGCCTCCGGCCCGGATTCTCCGCCGCAGGTCACGGCTTCGATCTTACCTGCCGCCAGATACGGCTCTATATGAATCTCTTCCAGCATAGGTTCATGAATGATCTCCCGACGGCGGATCGGAAGCCCCAGAAAAATAGGAAGACGGTAATCCGCCCTGTCCTGATTCTCGCAGGTACAGCAGATGGTCACATTCTCATATCCTTCTCCCCAATCCGGCGGCAGCTCCGACATAAAACGGTGGATTCTCTTGGTGATAATACAAAAATCCAGATCTCTCCTCTCCCTTATCATTGACCAGGCCTCAGCCCGCCAGGGATCCGCTTCTTCCAGGAAAAAATCAGAGGTCATACAGGCATACACGGTTTCTCCACCGGGAATTTTATATTCCCCTGTTCTGCTTTTCTTTATGGGGAGAGAAAAACTGTTTGTCTTTGTTACAACTCTGCTGTCCTTTCCAAATTCCGCATCCCTCCTGTATACGTAGCAGTTCAGACAGCCTGGGCTGATCTTTGAACAGCCGTGCCAGGGATTCCAGATTACCATGCTATCACCTCCATTATTTGCAGCCAAATACGAACATATGTTCTTTCCTGCTATTATATCTGATATTTTCTCATTTTTCAATAGGATAGTAAAAGTTTGCAAAAAAAGAAACGGCGGATTTCGTCAGCCGCCGTTTCTTCATTACACAATATAAATTAAAAATCCAAATGCTGCCGGATCGTATCGATCAAATAATCGGTAAATTCCTCCGTACTGGCATCCTTTGCAAAAGTTGTCAAAATGACCTTCCTCTCAGTTATCGTGCACAGATCCAGGGCGTCATCCAGAATCTTTTTCCGGTCCCCGTACCCGATATGGGCCAGCATCATTCCCACCGCCCGGATGAGGCTGCAGGGATCCGCATATTCTCCCCGCCCATGGCTCATCAGGTATGGGGCCGTACCGTGAATTGCTTCAAACATTCCATATTTATTCCCGATGTTGGATGAAGAAGCGGTGCCAAGTCCGCCCTGGTGCTCTGCCGCCACATCCGTCACAATATCTCCATATAAGTTAGGAAGCACGATCACCTCCATTCCTTCATTAAATTCAGGATCCAGCATCTTTGCGCACATCGCATCTACCAGACGCTCCTGAATCTGGATTTCCGGATATTCTTTTCCTGTTTCTCTCACCGCTTTAATAAAGTTTCCGTCTGCCAGCTTCACGATATTGGCCTTCGTTACGATTGTCACGTTCTTCTTTCCGTTTTTCCTGGCAAAATCAAAAGCTGCTCTGGCAATCCGCTCACTGCCCTGTCTGGTCTGGACTTTAAAATCAACGGCCAGGTCCTCATTTACCTGGATTCCTTTATTTCCCCATATATATTCCCCTTCGATATTCTCACGGAAAAATGTCCAGTCAATGCCCTTGTCCGGTATGCGGATCGGCCGGACCGCTGCAAACAACTCCAGTCCCCGCCTTAAAAGGCTGTTGGCGCTGACCAGATTGGGCCATGGATCTCCGGCTCTCGGCGTTACCATCGGACCTTTCAGCAGCACGTCACACTGCTTCACCTCCTGAAAGACCTGATCCGGCAGGCTCTGCATCTTAGCCGCCCTGTTTTCAATGGTCATTCCCTGGATACGGCGGATCTCGATTTTACCGCTGTCTATTTCCGTTTTCATCAGCGCTTCCAGCACCCGGAGAGCCTGTTTCATGATAAGCGGCCCGATTCCGTCTCCGGGCAGCACTCCGACAACTATCCGCTCCAGTTTGGAATAATCTTTTACCGTAGTGTCCGCCTTCATCCGTTCAATCCGCTCAAACTCCGACTGAATCAGTTCCCCAAATTTTTCTTTTGCTTGTTCTATGCTGTTCATTCCTTCTCCTCCTTTTAAAAATCTTCCCTTTTATATTTCTGATTTCAGTATATTCTCTTTCTTGTTATAGGTAAAATACTTATTTAGCCACATCTTCCATAGGTAAAATGCATTTTTGTACGCAGCAAAAGGGCCGGATGGACTCTTTCCATCCAGCCCTTTTAACTGGAAAAATCATATCTCATTAGTCAGATGTTCTTTCAAAATACGCAGAAATTCTCTTACGCTTTTAGACAGCTTATCCTTCTTAGGATACGCCACAACCAGTTTCCAGGAGGCCTCCAGGCTCTCCTCCAGGCAGTAACAGGCGATTCCTTCCATACCTGAAAAGAGATCCAGATAGGAACCGGGCAGAAACGTGACGCCCATTCCGGCGGCCGCCAGCCTTTTAGCCGTCTCCATGCTTTTTGTAGTATACCGGATCTTTGGCGTTATCTGAGCCTTTAAGAGAATCCGGTCTGCCACCTGACGCAGTTTCTGACGGCTGGCTACCATAATAAACGGCACTTCCTTCAGCTGCTGCAGATCCCGGATGGTCAGAGGCTTCTGCTCCTTAAATCCCAATTTATCCTTCATCCCCTCCGGGATCACCAGATAAAATGGATCTTCAAAGAAGTCTTCATACCTGAGGGCTTCATTGGCTTCCTGAAAGTGCATGATGCCAAAGTCCGTCTTACCCGACAGCAAAAGCCTGTCCAGCTCCGTGGAATTATTCTCCTTAAATGACACCTGGATATCGGGATATTCTTCTGAAAAAGCCGGCAGAATCCTGGGAAGAAGATAGGTTCCCAGATTTAAAGGGATTCCAAATGTGATCTTTCCCCTCCTCATCTGCTGGAATTCTTCCAAATCGGTCAGCAGCCTTTTATAAATGTGGTCTATTTCAGATAAAATTCCCAGAAACCGGCTTCCAAACTCTGTCTCCTCTAAACCGTCATTCTTCCTATGAAAGATTTGGCGTCCAAAGTCCTGTTCCGTCTGCAGAAGCATCTGGCTGAGAGAAGGCTGAGAGATAAAAAGCTCTTTCGCCGCCCCTGATATCGTTTTGCATTCCTGTATAGCCAGCATATAACGGATTTCATTGCATGAGAGGCTGTGATCCCTTCCCTCTTCCTTCAGCTCGTCACAGCATTCAAGAATCTTTTCGGCTGCCTTAATAACCACATCTCCTTCCGTGGTGGCCGTGATGCCGGATGGCGTCCTTTTAAATAGGGGGACGCCCAGTTCCTCCTCCATCTTTTTTAAATTTCTCGTCAGGGTAGAGGAATCCCTGCCCAGCAGACGGGAAGCGTTTTGTACGCTTCCGGCATGGGAAATTGTGATGATATATCTCAACTGTTTCTCATTCATACGGATTCCTCCTGCCTCTTTATCGTAACATCAGTTCTTTCACTCACTTAAAACAAAAGTTCGGAATTTTATTCCATCTGCTCCGAAGGGAATGGGCAGCCAGTTTCGGAGTCCTTTCCCTGGTAAAAATCCCCTTTTTATTTCCTACCACC
>JAGZXV010000187.1 GCA_018378255.1 Clostridiaceae bacterium
TCCCAACCATCCAGTCCGTCCCCCCGCCCCGCTTTTCTGCGTAACTTTCACGCTTAAATCCCAACACATCCCCAGCCCTTATTCTACAAACTGTACCTGGCCTGTTTTTTCCGCCTCTTTATGTACCTCCTCTGCCGCATACCCCAGGGCGGCCATTCCATATACAACGTGATCTTCCGGAATCTCCATCTCATTTAAAAGTTCCCGGATCCTGGGCTGGTCACAGATTCCATGGAGCTGGTTAATCCATACGGAACCGATTCCCATGGAATGGGCAGCTAAGAATATGTTTTGAAGGGCACAGGCATTGTCATCCCTGCCCCAACGGCTTTTCTTGTGGTTGGAAGGAATGATTAGTGCGGCAGGCTTATATAAATCATACCCTTCTCTCCCCAATTCTTCCCCAATTGCCTGGGCCAGGCGCTGAATCATTTCACCATCGGTAACAACGGTAAATTTCCATGACTGACGGTTCATGGCGCTGGGTGCATAAAGACCTGCTTTTACGAGTTCTTCCAGAACTTCCCTGGGCAGCTTCTCATCCTTAAATGCTCTGACACTTCTTCTTGTCAAAATATTTTCCATTACCTGATTCATAAAAGCCTCCATTCTGCCTTTTCACGGCAATATGATAATTTAATTACGCACTCCATCCTTTGCAGACATCCACCCATTTTTTACACCTGGAGTATGTTTCCAATTCCGGTATCGTAAGACCAATAGCGCTGTTTCCGCTTCCAGCCGCCGGATATACCACATCAAAACGTTTCATGGACGTATCCAGATATACTTCGACTCCTTCATTAACAGCAAAAGGGCAGACACCGCCTACCGCATGGCCGGTCAGCGGTTCCGCTTCCTCATAGGACAGCATTTTCGCCTTCTGTCCGAATTCATCCTTGTATTTCTTATTGTCAATTTTAGCGTCGCCGGCGGTCACCACCAGAATTACCCTGTCATCCACATGGAAGGACAGGGTCTTTGCGATTCTGGCCGGCTCACAATGAAGAGCGTGAGCCGCCAATTCCACGGTGGCGCTGGATTCCTCCAGCTCAATCACCTTAGATTCTATTCCTAATTCTTTAAAGTATGCCTTAACTTTTTCCAGTGACATGATGTTTGTCCTTCTTCCTATTGTTCTTTCAGCCGTTTTTCCAAAGCTTCCACAAAGGTTTCCAGCACTTTTATTCTGGCATAGTACTTACAGTTTCCTTCCACAACAACCCAGGGCGCACAGGCCGTCGAAGTGCGGATCAACATTTCATCCACAGCCTCCTCGTACTGATCCCATTTCTCCCGGTTTCTCCAGTCTTCATCTGTGATCTTCCAGTTTTTATCCGGGTTGTCCATCCGTTCATGGAAACGTTTTTCCTGCTCGTCTTTATCGATCTGCATCCAGAATTTAATGATCACCGCACCTGCATTGGCCAGTTGGGCCTCCATCTCATTGATCTCTTTATAAGCCCTCTTCCACTCCTCTGCGGTGCAGAATCCTTCAATTCGCTCAACCATCACGCGTCCGTACCAAGTCCGGTCAAATATGGCCACATGGCCGTCCTTAGGCATGGCCCGCCAGAATCTCCAGAGATAATGGTGCGCTTTCTCCAGGTCATTGGGTGATGCGGTAGGAATCACCTCATACCCTCTCGGATCCATCTTTTCTGTCAAACGCTTGATTGCGCCGCCTTTACCGCCTGCGTCCCAGCCTTCAAAAGCCAAAACTACCGGTATCCGTTTCCTGTATAATTCACTGTGCAGAATCTCAAGACGCCCCTGCAAAGCTTTCAGCCTCTTTTTATATTCCTCTTTTTCATAGCATTTGTCAAGCTTTACCTGGCTGAGAACGGAAGTCCGCAATTGATTTCCCGATGCAGCGGGCTTTAAATCCGCAGCCTTGTCCTCAGGCTTTGCTTTACCGCATTCCGCAATCTTTTCTTTTAAACGGTCGGCCACACAGGTCAATATTTTTACAGCGGCATACTCCCGGTCCGTGGCCTCAACAATGGTCCACGGAGCAAAATCAGTGTCCGTCTTTTCCAGAATATCCTCATATGCCTTTAAATACTCATCATACTGCTTATGATGTTTCCAGTCCTCTTTTGTAACACGCCATCTGGTTTCCGGAGATTCTTCCAGCTTTTCAAACCGTTTTTTCTGTTCCTTTTTAGATATATGAAGGAAAAACTTGATGATCAGAGTGCCGTCAAGTGATAGAGTCTCTTCAAAAGAAACGATATCCTGATAAGCATCTCCCTTCCCCTCTTCATGAAGCCCTGTATCGATCCGCTCACGCAAGACCTTATCATACCAGCTCCGGTCAAAGATATGGATTCTTCCCTTCGCAGGCGTCTTCATCCAAAATCTCCATAAGAACGGATGCATCGCTTCGTCCTCCGTAGGCTTTTGGATGGTAAATACCTTAAATCCCCTGGGATCCAGAGGCTGAATTAAGCGGTTGATCAAAGTACCCTTTCCCGCTGCCCCCCAGCCTTCAAAGATCACCATAACCGGAATGTTAAGAGCTCTGGCCTCCCTCTGAAGTCTTGACAGTTCAACATTTAACCCGTTCAGAAGTTCTTTAGCCTCCTGTTTTCCCATATCTTTTGTCAAATCAATTTTCTCCAACATAAGCAAGTCCTCCTATCTCAGACTTTCGGCATAACACCGTTCAAATACATCAACTGGTAATGGTTTATTCAGAAGATAGCCCTGTATCGCATCACACCCCAGGCGCTTTAAAATAGCCAGCTGCTCTTCCGTCTCGACCCCCTCCGCAATACTTACAATCCCTGCCTTTCTGCAGAAATTCAGCGTGGCTTCTACCATAACTTCCGCTTTGTAATTGTAAATATTATCAATCATGCTTTTATCCAGCTTCAAAACGTCAAAATCCATGGTAGACAGAATTGACATACTGGAAAATCTGGAACCAAAATCATCCAAAGAAATAGAAAAACCGGCCTTTCTGAGATTTCTGCTGATGGCAGCAAGCGTCTCCTGGCTCATCGTACCCAGCGTCTCCGTAACTTCAATCTCAATTTCCTCAGGAGATACTTCATATGAACTGCAGAGATCAAGCAGATACGGAACCAGATTGCCCTGAAGCACCGTAGCCCTTGAAAAATTGGTGGATATCTTAATCGGCTTCAATCCCCTGTGTTTCCAATCCCGGATCAAACTGCAGACCTGTTCGAAAACGTAGAAATCCAGATATTGAATCATGCCCGCCTGTTCCAACTGGGGAATAAATTTACCCGGCGCAACCATGCCCTTTTCCGGATGGATATACCGAACCAAAGCTTCGGCAGCCACAACTTTCCTGTCCGACACTCTGGCCTTCGGCTGCAGATAAATCTGAAAACGGCCTGCTTCCAGCTCCTCTCTCAGCCGTTTTTCCATGTTTTCTTCCTTCTTAAAAGCATTATCGCCACTTGAATGATAATAATTCTGCTTTTCAATCCGCATCAGTTCATCTGCCTGACGCACCTGATCCTCCAGATTGATATTCTGTTTCTCCCATACACAGCCCACAGAAGCCAGATTCTGATCCACCTGAGACAGATTTTGTTTGAAGAATTCCACTTCTTTGGTAAAGCGCTCATAAGATACGTCTTCCTCAACGATCAAAAATTCATCCGCCGCCATTCTGAAAATTTTAGATGATACAAACGTCTTCTTCAGCAAATCAGCGGTTGATGCAATCATATGATCCCCATAACTGCTGCCATAACGGATATTGTACTTTTTTAGTCCGTTAATATCCACAGATGCCACTCCCAGAGTGGAAACCGTGTCAGTTCCAAACTCACTTTCATATTCCAGGTAACTGCTGCGGTTCAGCACACCGGTTAACGAATCTTTATAGATCATATCCGTCAAACGTTTATTCAGGTCATAATCCTGCATGGCCTTCATCTGAAACGGCAGCAAAAGCGTCATGGGCCTGATATCTTCCACCCTTCGTTTGGGATTCAGCACACACAAATAGAGAATGGAATTTTTTGAATACCAGGCGGGCAGACAGCAAAAGGAACGGATTCCTCTGGATTTCATCAGCTTATAGGCAGCAGGCCTGGAATCACTGATCTGTTCGAGACAGGTAACCGACATCGGCATTGACATCCGGACTTCTCCCTCCCATTCGGGGACTTTCTCGAATTCAATATTCTTCAAAATTTCCAGACAGTCTTCCAAATCTTCCTCATGCCATTCAAATATTCTTTTAAAACTGGTGTCCATCACCCGCTGCTCCAATAAAAGCGTTCTGGCGGCATTATAGTATCTTCCTAAATAGGATAAAATATCCTTCTGTACTTCAGGCACTTCCCTCTTTTTCGCCAAACGGCAGAAAAGACTGTACAAATCTTCCTCTTCTTCTGAAGTAAAATGATATAAAGGTTCTGTATCTGTATTATACACCAAAAACAGGTAAGCATGAAGGCTATTCCATAAAATTGGCTTAAATCGTATCACATATTTATCAGAAAGTCTGATGTTATATGGCCTGTCAGCCTTTAATCCGTCTTCCTGACGTTTCAATTCGTCCAAAGCGGACTGCTCTTCAATAATGTTTAAACAGTAACTTTCCAACAGCTTACTGCTCTGGCTGCTGCAGTTGTTTTTCATGTATTCGTTCCGGTATAAAATTCTCCTGTCTGAATGGGCAAGTACCAGAATGGAAAAATCGAATTCATCCAGCATGCGGCCTTTCCCGCCTGCATCATCAAATCCGCAGGATGCCTTCCCGTTCTCTTCCGTTTCAAGTTCCCTGCTGTAGACACAATATCCATTTTTTCCGTTTTGCTTCGTTACATACAGGGCAGTCTCAGCCTGACGGAACAACGTATCATAGTCAGTTGCTGCCGCCTCGCCAATCGTGATTCCCACAGAGCCGGAGATATGTATGGTATCCTCTCCTGCCTTATATGTCATATTGATGTTTCTGCAAAGAGCCCTCACGGATACTGTCACTTCGTCTTCAGAAATTATGTCAGGCATAAAAACTACAAATTCATCTCCGCCAATTCTTCCTAAAACGGAATCCAGTTTAAAACAGGATCTGATAATCTGGGATAAATCAGCAAGAGTTTTATCCCCATACTTCTGTCCAAAGGCCGCATTGACATTCTTAAAATTATCCAGGTTGATCAAAATAAGAGCACATCTGATGTTCTCACCAGCGCACTTTCCCAGCATGTCCCGGATCATTCCCTCAACCGTACTTTTATTATAAAAGCCGGTGATTTTATCACGTTTCGCCCGTTCAGCCAGAGTCAACTCCCGCTTTTTCCGGCGGTCTATATCACGTATGTAGACAAATGCGATGATATCGCCATGTTCCGGTTCCTTTACCATATTCACAGTAATCCTGACCCAGATCACCCTTCCTTCAGAACTAATCCGCTGATATTCATGGCTGACAGTGCTCTCCCCTTCAGTAAATTGTTTCAGCAGCCTTCCATAGGCGAGGGCATCCATTATTTTTCTCCGTTCTTCCTCTCCTGTTGTTTTTGCCCCCTCCTCACGCATCAGCTGTTCATAGGTCTGATAGCTGTTTTCCCATTCTCCGTTCTCCCTGGAGCGGCAGTTTTCCACTTCATCCTTAGTCAAATTCACCTGATAGGAAGCGATCAGCTCCTGGCTGATGGCATCGCGGTAAGACAACTCATGATGATACCGTTCCTTTTGTTCCATCATATCTGTAATGTCTTCCCCCATAGCCACGGCTTTTATGGGTAGATTGCTCTCATCATATATGATTTTGCACCGGGTCTTCTGCCATCGGTAAATCCCTTTTTTCCGTTTGACTTTATAAGTACCCTCCGCATTCTGAATTCCCTCTTCCACGCTTTTCACAAGCCGGCGGAATTCTTCCGCACTGTCCGGATGGATATATCCGATTTCAATCAGGCTTTCCGGGATTCCCGAAACCGTGCTGGGCAGATCGTTCAAACCTTGAGATACTTCTGTCTGGTGAAGTGTTTTAGAAGGAATATCGTACTCCCACACATTTGCTCCAATCTGCTTTAACGCGATACAAAAGCGTTCCTCGCTGATCCTGAGTTTCTCTTCCTTTTCGCCTAAACTGAAGTTCTCAAAACATAATTTCGTAAACAATGAAAAAAACAGAAGCGCTTCGATGTCTCCTCTGTGTTTTTTTACATCATAAAAAATCAGGTATACCCTGTCCCCGTCTCCATCTAAATAAGTAATTCCCAGTACCGTAAAAATGCGATTTTGTTCCAAAAAAAAGCGCAGTGATTGTTCCTCTTCCTCCAGGCTCCTGCCATTTTCCACGGAAATCATCTTTACCGTACCCGTTACATCCGCCCACAAACCGGATTCCAACAGTGGGTATGGTATTATCTCCTTTTCCTCACAGGCACCGGATGCCGGTTCCCAGCTGCAGCAGTTTCCGCCTTCAATCACGACTGCCTTTGACGCATCAAAATAGCCGGCCGATATCTTTAACAGATACCCGACTGCCGCTGAAACACCGTCTTTTACCTTCGTACTTTTCAATTCTGAAACCAGCTTTATCAGATCCTGTTCCACAATGATTCCTCTTTCCCCAATATTATCTAAAATATTCTTAAATCAATAATAATGCAACTTCCATTAAATGGCAACTTTTTTATTTTTTCTTCCTGATAAGACAATTCCTGCAAATATTCCAAAAACAGCGGGAAAGATCCATTCCAGTCCGATTTTATAAAAAGGCAGCATTTTTAAAAGTCCAGACAGCAAAGAGGGCGCTGTCCCGATCTGGTCCAAAACAGCTCCGGTGCTGACAATACCGGTGCACAGCACAGCCACCGGATAGACTAAGCTGAAACGTTCCCATACCGGATGGGTCAGCGCCAGCAAAATCAGCACGATGGCAACCGGATAAACAGCGTTAAGCACCGGGACAGAAATCTCTAAAATCCGGTTCAGTCCGGCATTGGAGATCACCAGACTGATTCCTGCAAACAGGAACACCCAGATCCTGTAACTGATTCCGGGAATGATGGTACAAAAGTATTTACTGCAGCAGCTCAAAAGTCCTACACAAGTGTTCAGACATGCAATAAAAAATATCGCTGCCAAAAGAACCGCTCCAATTCTTCCGAATTCAAACCCTACCATCTGGTTAAGGGTTCTGGCACCATTTGGAGCGGCCTCAAAAGCGCCTCCGCTCATAGCTCCAATATGGGCCAATGCAGCGTACACCAAAATTAAAAGAACGCCTGCAATTCCTCCCGCTAATATGGTTTCACCTATCACCTGTTTATCCTTTGTAATCCCTCTGGCCCTTATATTGAGGGTAATGATAATTCCAAAATTCAGGGCGGCAATCGTATCCATGGTCTGATAACCGTCCAAAAAGCCCTTCGCAAAGGGATTGGATGCATATATCTGAACCGGATCTGCATAAAATCCGGCCGGTTTCACAATGCAGCCGGCAAATATAACCGATATTAAAACCAAAAGGCAGGGAGTTAGTATCTTGCCCAAGCGGTCGGAAAGCTTATCCGGCCTCAATGCTAACGCAAGGGCAATCCCGAAAAATACAATGGAATAGATGAGCTGAAACAACCGGAGCGGCGCCTCCCCGCCTGCAAACGGGATCACAGCCATCTCAAATGATGTGCTGGCTGTCCTGGGAATAGCCAGACAAGGCCCGATGGAAAGATAGATTAAAAGAGTGAATACAAATGCAAACCGGGTTCCTACCCGCCCTGCCAGCTTATCAAGCCCACCTGACCTGGCGACCGCCACTACGCCTAAAATAGGAAAGCCCACTGCGCTGAGCGCAAATCCGGCCATTGCAGTCCAGGTGTGAATGCCTGCCTGAGCGCCCAAAAAGGGCGGGAAAATAAGATTTCCCGCGCCAAAAAACATTGAAAAAAGTGTTAATCCGATTATCAAGTGATCCATAAATGCTCCGCTTCCTGTATCTTTATTTTTGATATAGAACGTACTGGCTCTTACCCTGCTTCTTGGCCTGATATACGGCGCAGTCAGCTTTTTCAAACAACACTTCGTAGGTTGTTCCACTGTCCGGGCTGACCGCAACTCCTACAGAGCAGCTCACGTCAGTCTCTTCTCCAGCGTCGTTAAAAGTTAAAAACTGTAGCGCCCCGCAGATCTGTGATGCTTTTTTCACCACATTTTCCGTTTCCTCCACATTCGTCATGAACACTACAAATTCATCTCCGCCCATTCTTCCGCAGATATCCGATTTTCTGAACAGCTGCTTCAGCCTCCGTCCAATCTCCATCAGCGCCCTGTCACCGGTTCTATGCCCTAAAGTGTCATTGACCGCTTTGAAATTATCCACATCAATCATAAATAAGGCATGTTTTTTGTCCGGTTCCTTTCGGTTCTCATGCAGAAACAGCTTTATTCTCTGTTCCATCGCTTCACGGTTGAAGATCTGGGTCAGAGGGTCACGTTCTGCCTTTGACCTGAGTTCCATCTCCTTATCCTTTTGGCATGTGATATCATGGGCAACAATATCCATGGTGACATGTCCATTGACCGCATTTGGCAAGAAATAAATGGTCAGCTGGAGATACATAAATTGATTGGAATGATCCGGAAGATAACGGTAATCCATCTTAATCAGCCGTTCTCCCTCATAGTATGCCTTTAAAAGGGCTTCTCTATTAAGGGAAGCCAGAAATTCTTCTCTTTCTTCCCAATGAATCCTGCCTGCCGCCCCTCGTATGAAGTTTCCGTAATTTTCCTGCTCATTGTAATAGAAGCCATGTATTTTAGCACAGTCACAACATATCACCATATTCCCGGTCAGATCAATTTCCAGGCTGAGAACGGAATCCTCTTTCAGATTCCTGCGCAGATTCTGGGCCTGTTCCAACAGCGCGGCAGCCTTTTTCTGCTGAGTCGCATCGTTAAACATGGCCAGATAAACAGGATTTCCACCTCTTTTCCCCACAGGATTTGCCCAGACCGCAACCCATAAAAGGCTGCCGTCCTTTCTTCTGATACGAAATGAGGTATTTAAAAGCTTCTGTTCCTCAATAGAGGAGTTTATCTCCTTCCAGAGTTTACCCAAATCCTCCAAAACTACGATTGAGGCAGAATTTTCACGGATACGTTCATTATATTCTTCTTTCTTATAACCGGTTTTCTGCAGCGCTTTATCATTAATAATCAGTGTATTGATCTTATCGGAGATTTCGTATAAGGCTGCCGCTCCCGGCAGATGATACATAATTTCCTCATAAATCACCGGGTTAAATGTGATTTTAAAGTCTTCTTCCCGTTCAAATGCCTTCAGCGAAAACTGCACTTTATTTTCATCCAGATAGCGAAGCAGAAGCGATTCTAATTCGGGCCTTGGAATCGGTTTGGAATAATAGTAGCCCTGGATGTAGGGGCAGCCGATGCGGAATAAGAAATCTGCCTGTTCCTTTGTTTCCACCCCTTCTGCGATAACGGGTATCTCCAGTGTATTGGCCATCCTGACTATGGATTCCAGTATAACTTTTCCCTTTCCGTGGCTGTAATTTCCCATGAGAAATTTCATATCCACCTTAATCTGGTCAAAATCCAATTCCTTTAAAATATGGAACGAAGAAAACCCGCTTCCAAAATCATCCAGCAAAATCTCAAATCCTGCCCTCTGCAGGCGTTTCACTGCGTCCACAATCATCTGTGTATCCTCAATAAATGCTGATTCGGTGATCTCCAGCTGCAGCAGTTTTTTATCTACCTGATAACGCTCGCAAAGCATTTCCAGAATCTCACACAGATAGGGATTGTACAAATTTATACGGGAAACATTGACGGATATGGGAATCACACGCCTGCCCAGGTTCTTCCATTCGTAAAGCCGTTTACAGACTGCTTCCCAAACATAGCGGTCCACTTCCTGAATAAAATTATTATGTTCAAATACGGGAATAAAATATGCAGGGGAAATAATGCCCTTCTCCGGATGATGCCAGCGGATCAGAGCTTCCATACCGATTAAATGGCCGTTGGCGTGATTGAACTTTGGCTGGGCATAGATTTCAAACTGCTTCTGTTCCAGCGCAATCCTCATATCACGGACCATCTCCTGCTCCCGGATCAGGTCTTCCCGCATCGTATTATTATAAAATGCATAGTAATCCAACGCATTGCCCTTAATTGTATTAAGCGCAATGCGGGCCCGGTCACACATCAGCCTGGGGGGAACCGTAATATCGTCAACACGGTAGATTCCAATGTTCAGTACAATCTCAAAATCCAAAGGATATTTCCTGGTTGCATCCCGGATCATCCAAAGCACACGCCGCAGTTCCTCTTCTTCAAAGGACGCACAGGCCGCAAAATTATCAGCCCGGAACCTGCATCCGATTCCGCCGCGGAGTCCGCTTCCCTCTTTGAGATATCTGCCGATCCAGCAAAGCAGTTTATTCCCTTCTTCCAAACCATATAAATCATTTAAAAGCTTAAAACGCTCAATATCGATATAAAGTACATAGTAATTCCCCTGTTTCTCCTGCTGAAACAGCCTGGGCAGATACAGATAAAACGCCTCCTGGCTGTATAATCCGGTCAACTCATCAAATTCCTGAAAATCAGCCGGCATTTCTTCATATAGCCGTTTTTCCTGTTCCATATTACGCTCTCCACATTATCTAAAATAAATGTCCAATAGCTTAATTATAGCAAATTAAAGTGGTTACCGCAAACCTATTTGGCGGTGTTGTGGGAAAAGTGAGATTTAATCGGTGAGAGTAACGCAGGGAAGCGGGACAACCGGATGGCGGGGAAGAAGGCCGGGGAGCGGAACCGGGGAAACAGGCGATACAGGGATCTGATTCCAACCGCTAAGTGGAACTAAGGCTTCCGGCATGAAAAAGGGCGGTCCGATGCCCATTCACGGCGAACTCCTCATGACTTCACCGTTCAGGGGCATCTCAGAAACTGATTCGGTTTTCAGTTTCTGCCCGCCCTTTTTCATGCCGGAAACCTAAGTTCAACTAAGCGGTTTCCACACGATCCCTGTATCGCCTGTTTCCCCGGTTCCGCTCCCCGGCCTTCTTCCCCGCCATCCGGTTGTCCCGCTTCCCTGCTGTTTTTCTCTGGCTCAAGTATTAAATTACAATTTTGTAAATTACAGGTATTAACCGATACTCCCTTTTACTACTTATTCCCAAATCATTTACATTAATTCTTCATACTATATTCATTATAACCCACATGAAATATCAAATTCCTTCTTACTAAAATCCTTCTTCGCTTTTTCTACTCTTCTACCCCAAAAATCTTTATTTTACC
>JAGZXV010000188.1 GCA_018378255.1 Clostridiaceae bacterium
CTTTCGCAAAGTTATCGATGCTGCGGTAAATTCCGTCCAGGCTGTCCGGCACCGTATCGATAAAGCAGGAAGAGAGCTGGTGGTAGGGCTTTCTGGCATTGGAAAGGGTGGGGGTTGCCATGGTCACCTTTAAAGACCCCAGCATGTGATAGAAACGCCGTACCCATTGATCCCTGCCTGTCTTTTCCTTCATAGCCAGATGCATGGCAATGCCCAAGAACATCTCCTGAGGTGTTTCTAATGGTACATTGGCATGATCCCTGATCACATATCTGCCAAGCAGCAGTTCCAGGCCGGAATAATTAAAGAGTTTATTATTTTCCTCATTCAAATATCCTTCATATAAATCGATTTCCTGTTTTGTATAATTCTCCAGGATATAACTTCCATAAAGGCCTTCTCCTGTGAGATAAACGATTTTATCATACAGGTTCCTGATCTGGCAGCGGTCTAACTGGGATTTCAGATTCATATTAAATTGAAACATCAAAAATCTGGCCGCAATCATCTCCCAGGCCGGGGCCTCCTGAGTAGTAAGTTCTACAGAAGCCTGTATTAAAATTCCCAGGTTTTCTTTGCTTGTCATCCCCTCTTTATGAAAGGCGCAAAGCTTAGTCAAAAGATGCTCCAGATGATAGGTGAGATCGGAAAATTCCTTCTGAATCTCTTTAAAAATCGAATTGAGCTGCTCCATGCCCGGAAAATAGCCCATCAATTTTTGACGGACTTCCCTTTCTTTGCTCCGCTCATTGCGGTATAAGATAAAACTTTTTACTGCTTCATAATAGTTCATCTCTATCAGGGTTTTCTCCACCTGATCCTGAATTGTCTCCACCTGGAGAGGCACTCCTTTTTCCGTCAGAGATGCGACTTTTGCCTCTGCCGCAGACGTAATCCGTTCCAGTTCTTCCTGTGTATACTCCTGCTTCACGCTGGCAAATGCCAGGCAGATCACGCGGCGGATTTTTTCCGGCATGTAGGGTTCGGTCTGACCATTTCTCTTAACAATTTCCATTTTCTATTACCATCCTGCATCTTTATATTAATATTAGTTATTGTTATTAAATAATACCACAAGATATAGAGGCATGCAACTATATTTTGCTGTACATATGGGATTGGTTGGCAAGGGGTACGCAGGAAATGGGATGGGAGCACAGGAGGGGAGGTTGACCGGGGCGTAACGGAAGTTTCCGGCTGCGGGATTCGGAGTTAAGATTTTCTAAGACCCTGGAATTTTGCTAAAAACGCAGGTCAAAATAAAACAACTCGCGGTAAAGCCGCTCAGACAATTTTATTTTGACCTGCAACGCAAAAATCCCATGGTCTAAGAAAAACTAAAACTCCTGCAAACGCAGCCGGAAACTTCCGTTACGCCCCGGACCCGGTCAGCCTCCCCTCCTGTGCTCCCATCCCATTTCCTGCTGTCTTTCTCCGCCTGATTAATTAAATAGATCTTTCTCACCGCAGAAATATCAGTCAGATACTCTTATTTTGTACAATCTTTACTATTTAATAGCAAGCAATAAAAAATCTTAAACATTTTATTTATTAACCCATCTATAAGAGGGCATAAAACAAATTTCCTTAACGCACCCAGTACACAGCCGGGATTCCTGTGGATGGGGAATGGATGGAGGACCGGAACGGAGGCCGGGCATCTTCCCGCATGTGATTTCCAGGGCTGCAGGAGGCCGGGGCAGGGGTGCGGTTCCAGCGATTTGTTCCGGTCGTCGGCAGCTCTTAGGTGGATAGGAAGGGAAATGGAGGGGAAGCCGCTGACCTCAAAGTCAGCGGCTTAGAGAGCCTGAATTGAGAATTTCTCTTCAGAAATTCTCGATGAATGCTCTCGGTACCCTTCATTTTCCTTCCTATCCGCCTTAGAGCTGCCCCGGCCTCCTGCGGCCCTGGAAATCGCATGCGGGAAGATGCCCGGCCTCCGTTCCGGTCCTCCGTCCATTCCCCATCCACAGGAATCCCGGCGTAACTTTTACAAAAAAAAATTATTTTTTAACAGCCGCAACCTTCTCAGCATAAGCCTTCTGCACAGCCTTCTCAGCAGTCTCCCCTCCTGCGTCTTTAAACTCTTCTACATACGTCTCAAAATAATCGATGGGCTTTACTCCTGTAATAATATCGAAATAAGCCTGTTCCGTTAAGGTGTCAAGTGTTGCAATTACATTTGAAAATTCTTCTACCGGAGGCGCATTGAAACGATAGTATCCGTTTCCGGTTACATCATGACCGAATTTTGTCTTCTGAGGTGTAATGTTTTCTGCCACCGTAACTGTGCTGCCAAACCCTACCTGCAAAACGCCTTCTTTTCTCAGTTCTGTACCGTTCATCAGGCGGATGGGTCCGTGTTCAGACATCTCATAATGCTTTCCTTCCAATCCATAGTTTACCAACATAACATAATCCATATCTGCATAATAAGCGTCCAGCATAGCCAGGAAGGCATCCACTTTACGAGGATCGGACACGCCCTTTGTAGTTAAACAGGTTAACCGTCCTGTAAGGTTCCATCCTTCTGTGCCTGATTTTCCATCCGGACCTACTGGTGCCGGCCCGATTACGATGTCAGCATCAGGATCAAGGCTTTTCAGCTCCTTCATACATACGCTCCAGTTGCTTTCATCCGAAGTATCTGTGCTGGCCTGTAAATAATGAGACGGCTGGGCAGAGGTCAAACCGATCTTGCCGTTCATAAAAGAATGGGACAGCCATGTATAGCCGCCATGGTTTTCACCTGTGATAAATTCTTTGTCCAGAATGCCTTTTTCATACCATTCATATAATTTGGCCAATGCCTTTTTAGCATCCGGGTGAATATATGGGAAAAAGGGAACATTGTCATCGCCAAGCTGCATCTCTTCGACTTTGAAACCAGGGCTGCCTCCGGTGACACAGCGAAGTCCATAAGCCCCAAACACGGCTCCAAAGGTGCGTTCAGCCATACCTGCCGTATCCTTCTTTCCGTTTCCATCCGGGTCGTCTTCTACAAAAGCGGTGAGGACTTTCTCATAATCCTCAAGCGTTTCCGGAACCTCCAGCCCCAGCCGGTCCAGCCAGTCTTTTCTCCAGAACATCGCCATAGGAACTGCGTCCATAGGATTTGTTACCCCGTAATTTTTCCCCTTATATATCATGGTACTCCATAACGTTCCATCATCGTATTGATCCGCCACAGCCGCATAATGAGGCGCTTTTTCACGGATTAATTCGATTGGGAGTTCACCGAGTATACCGCCGTCCACATAGGTAGGAAGCAGTGATAAATCATTTACCACCAGCACATCCGGCATCTCTCCGCCGGCAAACCGTACATTCAGATTCTCCTGGAATTTATTGGAATCCACATACCATGTTTTTAAATCAATATTAAAACGTTCCTCAATCATTTTAACAACTTCCGCATTGTCATCAACTTCTGCTGAAGTCTCCCCAACCAGCCACTCCATCTGAACCGGTTCTTCTTTTGCTTCTGCTGCTGCCGTTTGCTTCGCTGTCGTTGACGCCGCCTCCTTATCAGAGGATCCACACCCCGCCAATGATGTAACTGTAATTACCGATACCATGACGCCAGCCATAATCTGCTTTAATGACTTTCTCATACATTCTTCTCCTTCTGCCGCATAATAGCTAAAAGTCAGATAACCGTCCTGCCGGTAATACCGTTGGCGCCTTCCACGGTTTACCACGCCGTCGATTACTCTGAATTCATGGTATCATATCGATTTTATATTCGCAATTAGGAACATTTTGTGGAATACTACTTTTTTTGAAGCTGTAATTTCAAGCTTTTTTAAAGTATTTATGATACTATTTTGTAAATATATAACAGTTTTCAAAAAATTGCCATTAAAGCAGGGATTTGTGTCTCTCCTCCAAATGGGGAATACCAATTGTGGGCCTGGGAACAAAAACCTGTTCAGCCGTGATTTCCTCTTGTATTGTCCTGGCCGCCGAATTATAATTTATCTGTCAGGATTCTATAATCTGACTAACAAAAAGCCGCCGGGCAATTTCAGGCGCGGCTGACAGATTGTGATCCGGCCGGCGCTAAACCGATAAAAAGCCTTTATATGGCCGGAGGAAAGAACTTATATGATGAAAACAGAAAATAAAATCCTTCTGGTCGATGATGAAAAAGACATCCTCGATCTGATGCAGGAAACACTTCAAAAGGAGGGCTTTCCCTCCATCAAAAGGGCCAGCACCGGAATGGATGCGGTAAACATCTGCCGGGAATTTGACCCTGATGTTATTATACTGGACGTAATGCTGCCTGATATGGACGGATTGGAGGTCTGCAGGCAAATCCGGGAGTTTTCTTACTGCTCCATCCTTTTCCTTTCTTCTAAAAATGACGAAATAGATAAAATCCTCGGCCTCTCCTCAGGAGGTGACGATTACATTACCAAACCATTCAGTCCCCGGGAAGCAGTGTTCCGCGTAAAGGCCCAGCTCCGCCGGCGGCAGTATCAAACATCCGCGCGTTTGGACAATGAATCTCACTTAACCGCCGGCCCTCTGTCCATAGATAAAGACAGCAGCCGCGCTTATAAAAACGGGCAGGAGATCGGACTGACCGGACGGGAATATCTCCTGCTCACCTATCTCATGGAAAATGCGGATAAAATCATCAGCAAAGAACGGATCTATGAGCAGGTTTGGGGCGAATACAGCAGCATTTGTGACAACACCATCATGGTCCATATCCGCCACCTTCGTGAAAAGATCGAGGATGATCCATCCAATCCCCGGCAGCTCATTACAGTAAAAGGCTTGGGCTACAAGCTTAGAAAAGGACTGGTTAAATGAAAGCTTCAGGCTACCGCACCATACTTCACATTTACCTGATTTTCTTTCTGTCCCTGCTCGGCGCCATTTTGCTGGCAGGCGCTCTTCTCTTTCTGGCAATTACCGTTCAAAAACCAGATGGTTCAACTGCAAGAAGCGACTGGCCCAAAACGTTTACTGAGGATTTCAAAAAACAGATCCTCCTTACCGGCCCCTCGCCGCAGATTACACAGAAAGGATTGGAACTTCTGGAAGAACATGAGATTGGCATACAGGTTTTGGATGCTTTGGGCCATGAGGTTTACAGTTTCCAAAAGCCGGGACAGGCCGCTTTGGAATATTCCTCTGTGGATTTAGCCCATCTCCTTCAGTCAGACAGTTCAAAAAACGGCGGCCCAACGGCACTGACCGGAATCGTTTCCGGCGGTGGAAACGATTATGTCTTCATTTTGTTTTTCCCTTTGAACGTCTCCAAAATCACCATGTATCTCAACGGCGAACGGTTTACAGGCGGTAAGAATATCATCCTGCCGGTTTTGGCAGTTTTATTTGCAGCCGTTTTGTTTTCTGGTGTTTTTTATGGATTTTGGTCGGCAGGAGCTATAAAGCGTCTTTCCTCTTCCATTCAGGATATTTCGCTGCGCTGTTATCATCCGGTTCAGGATCGTGGGCCGTTTCATGACCTCTATGACAGCCTGAATACCCTGGATGAGGAAATCAGGGCCGGGGACCAGCTGAAAGCACAGACTGAAAAGCTGCGGGAGGAATGGATTGCCAACATGACCCATGATTTGAAAACACCCCTGTCCCCGGTCAAAGGTTATGCGGAACTTCTTTTATCTTCCGGCAAAACAGAAGAAGAACAATGCAGACGTTATGCCAGTGTCATACTGAAAAATGCTTCATATATGGAAACGCTTATTGACGATCTGAAACTGGTCTACCAATTAAAAAACGGGATTCTGCCTTTACACCCTGTAAACCAGAACATGGTACGTTTTCTGAAAGAGCTGGCCATCGATATTCTGAATATTCCGGAATATGAACGACGGATTCTTCATTTTGAATGCACAATAGAAACAATTACCTATCCATTCGATCAAACCCTCATGACCCGGGCCCTTCGGAACCTGATCATCAATGCCTTTGAGCATGGAGGAGAAACTACAGAGGTCACGCTCAGGCTTGTGCCGTCCGGTATCTCTTTAAAAATCTATGTGTCCGACAATGGAAAAGGCATGGAGCCGGAAACTGTTAATCACCTTTTTGAACGCTATTACCGGGGAACCGGCGCCGGACAAAAGGCGGAAGGCACCGGGTTAGGTCTGGCAATCGCTAAAAATATCATCGAACTCCATCGCGGCACAATTTCCGTTTCCAGCGCCCCTTCGGCCGGAACCGAATTTCTGGTCGAATTGCCGTAAATTAAGGTTAATTAAGGTTATCTGAATATAAGATTAAGGTTGACCGGCTATCATGATCATAGTGACAGCCGGCAGCCTTTTTTATTTTCAATGCCGGCATCTAATCCAGGCCAGAAAGCAGGTGCCCTTATGAAAATCATAGTAAAATACATTTTTACAAATATCAAAGAACGGAAGACCCGGACCGCCGTCATGTTACTGTCGGTCCTGCTGTCTTCCACCCTGCTTTTTGTCTCCCTGTCCATCAGCTCATCTTATGAAAGCGCACAGCGGAAAATGGCGCGGGGGATGGCGGGCGCTGCTGCTCTTTCCATAACCTCTGCCGACGGCAGAATCGATGCCCAAAGCCTTCCTGATTTATCCTGGTCCGGAGACACTGTCGGCATTCTGGAAGGCGCGGCCCTCTACCATGAAAACGGTTATTATGAAACCATTGACCTGATAGCCGCCCCCTTAGACCAGCTTTCCCGGATCAACCCGCCGCGTCTGGTAAATGGAGGTGAAATCACTGATTTTAACGGCAGGCAGGTGATCCTGCCGGACCGCTTTACTTCAAAATACGGGATTGAGCAGGGAGATACCATCACTCTGCTGCTCGGAAAAACCCCGGTTTCATTCGAGGTGGCAGGGATCGCTGCTTATGATACGGTCTTCCTGCGCCATACGCGGGGCGCAACCGCCCTTCTTCCCCTCTCTACCCTGTCAGACCTTTTAGGCGGTGCAAAAGGCTGCAGCAAAATTTTAGTAAAACCGGCCGCAGGCATTTCCGCTTCTGAGCTAAAGAGCCGGCTGTCTGCCGCCCTGTCTTTTGGACCTTACAAGGTATCCGAAGTTGTGGATGAAATGCAGATTGAGGCAGATGCCCGCCAAAAGTCCATGCCCTTTTTCCTGATCTGCTTTTTTTCCCTCACCATGAGTGTCTTTATCATCTACAGCAGCTATAACGTGATCACTCTGGAACGCATGCCTGTGATCGGCACATTCCGCAGTATCGGCGCCACACAGAAGGCCGTAACACGCATACTGCTTATGGAAAGCATGGTTTACGGCGTTATGGGCGGACTGGCCGGCATTCCGGCTGGCACTTTGGTCTTGAACCTGATATTACGGGACATGGGAAGTTCTCTGTCACAGGGGATTGAGATTCCGGTTGTGATCTCCCCCTTCAGCATCATTTTCTCATTGACGGCAGCTCTGGCCATATCCCTGTTTTCCGCATGGTTTCCCATATACCGTGCCAGCCGCCTGCCGGTCAAAGATGTCGTTCTCGGCACTGTGGAAGAAAAACAGGCTTCCCGCCCCGCCCTGGCCCTAATCGGAGCCGCCCTTTTTATCATTTCAATCATGCTGCCAAAGGCCGTTTCCAAACACATGCTCTACCCGGCAGGAGGCTTTGCCCTGTTGGGGCTGATTGCCGCCGCCGTCCTCAGCGTGCCCCTGTTCACTGACCTGGTCTCTAAGGGGTTTGAACATCTATATGGAATCATTTTGGGCAATGAGGGGCGTCTTGCCGCCCGGAATATGAGAAATAATAAAAATACACAGCAGAACATCACCCTTCTCTTTATCAGCATTTCCGCCGTTATTGCAATCACCGTTGTAGGCGGCTTTGTGACAACATATGTGGGCGACGTATTCAAAGGCGCAGAACTGGAAGGCTTTGCAGACGGCCCTATGGAACCGGAATTTGTGGAACAGGTGATGGAGATAGAAGGCATTAAAAAAGTGCTCCCTCTCCACGTCTATGAAAATCAAATCCAGGCGGGCCAAACTGTATTCAGCCGTTTGGAGGCAACCCATAATTTGGACTGGTACAGTTCCATGATGGCTCTTCACTACACGGAAAATGGTATGAAAGAAAAAGCTTTTGCCGCCTTTGATAAGGAGAGAACCCTCCTGTTAAGCGAAAGCTGCATGGAACGGACGGGATTTTCCGTAGGCGATACCCTGTTTCTCACAAACGGAACTACAGGAAATGATTATCTGGTAACCGGCAGCTTCAAATCCCGGGCCGATGACGCGGAGGCAGTTATCTCTTCCGCATTTGCAGTGTCCGACTTCAGCGCTGCTGCTTACCAGTTTCTCGCCTATACCGCCGAAGATCCTGAAGCCGTCATGGTTCAGCTCCGCAGCCTGTTTGGCCGGACCCCCAATTGGAGCCGGACGGTAGAGGAATTCAATGCAGACGCTCTGTCCACTGTAGGCGCATTTTTACGGCCGATGCACTGCATGACTTATTTCATCCTTCTTCTGGCAGCGGCAGGCACTGTCAATAACCTGCTGATCAGCTATATCAAGAAGCGGCGCACCATCGCCATGTATAAATCCATCGGGCTTTCCAACCGGCAGAACGTGAAAATCACGCTGATCGAAGGCTTTTCATCCGGCCTTGCCGGAGCGGCAATGGCAGTTTTCGTCTCCTATATTGAAATCAGAACGATTTTTATTGTGGCAGGTCCGAAAATCTCAATCGTACCGGAACTGGATTCCTCTGTCTTTTTGTCTGCCGGAGGAATGGGCATACTCATAACTTTGCTCGGTTCTGTCATTCCGGTCATGAAAAGCCGCAGCATGAAAGTGGTGGAAGAAATTAAGTTTGAATAAAGAAAAAGGAGGTCTGTCCGATGAAACAGCCAGCCGGCAGAATTGCCGTTCTAGGACAACATATTGTAAAAGAGTTCAGCATTGGCAGCACAACAGTGAGTGTGCTCAAAGACATATCATTACAGGTGTATCAGGGAGAGTTTGTATCCGTCATGGGACCATCCGGTTCCGGGAAAAGCACTTTGCTCTATATCCTTGGAGGGCTGGATACACCGACACACGGCCGGGTTTTCATAGACGGAGCCGATATTTCCGGTTTTGGAGATGAAAAAATGAGCCGCATCAGGCGGCAGAAAATCGGCTTTGTCTTCCAGTTTTACAATCTCATCCCCAACCTGAATGCAGAGGAGAACATCATGCTCCCTCTGCTTCTGGATGGAAAAAAGGCTGCAGGCTGCAGAGAACGGCTCGATCAGATATTGGAGATTACCGGCCTGTCGGACCGGCGCAGACATACTCCCCGGGAATTATCCGGCGGCCAGCAGCAGCGCGTGGCAATCGCCCGCGCCCTGTTTGGCAGCCCTGAAATCCTCTTTGCCGATGAGCCTACCGGCAACCTGGACAGTAAGACCGGAGCCGGGATCATGAACCTGCTGCATGAAATCAACCAAAACTGCGGCCAGACCATCATCATGGTAACCCATTCACCGGAAGCGGCCAAAAGCTGCAGCCGGATCATTACAGTAAAGGATGGCAGAATCATCTGAGACGGCAGCGCCATTTATTTAAAATATTTCACGCCCGATTCAAAGATCTTCATATCCTGCTCTCCATATATGTTCATGGCAACCGCTTCCCCTCTTCTCTCAGAGTGGGCCATCTTGCCCAGAATGCGGCCGTCCGGGCTGGTGATGCCTTCGATCGCCATATAGGAACCATTTGGATTCCAGAACTCGTCCATCGTGGCATTTCCTTTATCATCCACATACTGAGTTGCTACCTGGCCGTTGTCAAACAGTGTTTTTAACCACTGCTCATTGGCAACAAACCGTCCCTCTCCATGGGAAGCCGGATTGCAGTACACTCCGCCCAGATCCGCTCCCAAAAGCCATGGGGATCTGTTGGAAACCACTTTTGTATACACCATCTTGGAAATATGGCGGCCGATTGTGTTCATAGCCAGCGTAGGAGAATCCTTATGCTGTTCCACAATCCGTCCTTCCGGAACCAACCCCAGCTTGATCAGTGCCTGGAATCCGTTGCAGATACCCAGCATTAAACCATCCCTGTCATTTAAAAGCTTCTCAATTTCCTCTTTGATCACCGCGTTGCGGAAGACGGCGGCAAAGAACTTTGCAGATCCTTCCGGCTCATCACCTGCAGAAAATCCGCCTGGGAACATGACAATCTGGGCTTTTGCAATTTCATTTCTGTAAACTTCCACTGAATCGCGGATATCCTGGGCGCTCAGGTTTTTGAATACTTTAGTAACTACATTGGCGCCGGCCCGCTCAAATGCCCTGGTGCTGTCATACTCACAGTTGGTTCCCGGGAATACGGGGATGAACACATTTGGCTTCGCCGTCTTATTCTTGCACACATAGATATCTTTTGCATCATAAAGGCTTGGACTAACCGGTGTCTGTTTAACCCCTGATTCCGTAGGAAATACCGTTTCCAGTGTCTCTGTCCATGCGTTTAATGCCTCGTCCATGGCAATCACCGTATTGCCGTATTCAAACACGCCCTTATCGGTAACCTCTCCGATCACAGTATAAGAAATGGACAATTCTCCCACTTTGCCGTCCAAAACTTCACATACGATATTACCCCATCCTGCCGCAAAGAAGTCTCTCGGATCCACATTGTGCTCAATCTTAACGCCCATCTTGTTGCCGAATGCCATCTTGCTTACCGCTTCTGCCATACCGTGTCCTTCCACAGCATAAGCGGAAATAATCCTGCCCGCCTTAATATCTTCAAACAGCTTTCCATACCCGTCCATGATCTGTCCGTATACCGGAAGGTCATACTGGTCTTTTTCAATCTTAAACACCACAATTTTACTTCCGGCCTTCTTAAATTCCGGTGTGATGATGTGCTTATGGCTGGCGATATCCACCGCAAAGGACACCAGTGTAGGAGGAACATCAATATCGTTAAATGTACCCGACATGCTGTCCTTACCTCCGATGGACGGAAGGCCGAATCCGATCTGTGCATTGTAAGCGCCTAAAAGAGCTGCAAATGGCTGGCTCCAGCGAGTTGGATCCTCTGTCATCCTGCGGAAATATTCCTGGAATGTGAAACGGATCTTTTTATAATCGCCACCCGCAGCCACAATCTTGGCAACCGAAGAAACCACTGCATACACAGCGCCGTGATACGGGCTCCAGCTGGACAGGTAAGGATCGAATCCATAGCTCATCATGGTCACCGTATCCGTTTTTCCTTCCAATACC
>JAGZXV010000189.1 GCA_018378255.1 Clostridiaceae bacterium
TCCACACAGTCATTTTCCCGGATCATGGCGATTAAGAGGTGTTCCGTACCGATTAAAGGAGCTTTAAAACGAACTGCTTCCCGGTAACTGTTTTCTATCACCCTTCTGGCGCTGGGCGTATAACCGTTTTGTTCTTCCATTCGCACCATATTATTGGGTGCAATCAGCTGGCTGACCAGCTCAATCACTTTTTCTTCTTTTACATTATTTGATTCCAGTACTTTGGCCGCGACACCGCTGCCTTCCTGAATCAGGCCGATCAGCAGATGTTCGGTTCCGATATAACTGTGTCCCAGTTCTTCTGCCGCATCGACCGCAAGGGTAATTGCCTCTTTAGCCTTAGCTGTAAAGCGGTCTATCATGATTTATGTCCTCCTATTTCTAAAGAATGTCAGGTAACTCTCTCCGCAGATAAGCAGCTCTCACCACATCCAATTCCTGCTTATCCAGCGGACGGTCCGACAGCTTTTGCAAATTAGCCGGCTGGATTCCCAGCATCAGCCGGTAAATCGAGCACTCTTCGCTGGTTTTTATCAGGCCGTCTGCAATTCCTGCGAACAGCTGGGAAAGAAATGTCATCGCATCCCGGCCGGACAGCCGTCTGGCATATTTTAACACGCCGTAAGATTTATATGCCTCATCTTCCCGCTCCAGGCGGTGATTCTTCATTGCCATCTGCCTCACCTGGTTTTCCTGGTTGTTGAGCTGTACGGCCGCCTTATTGACCAGATCAACGATCTCTTTTTCCGTAAGCCCCAGTGTCTTTTGATTGGAAATCTCGAACAGGGCTCCGTAGTTCTCCCTTCCTTCCCCATAAACGCCCTTAATGCTGACGCCAAACCGGCTCAAATCACTGATAAGGGCCTGGAATTTCTTGCCCATGGACAAGGTCGGAAGGTGAATGATCACAGACGCCCTCATCCCCGTTCCCACATTGGTGGGGAAGGAAGTCAGGTATCCGTACTTTTCATCAAATGCATAGTGAAATCTGGAATTAATATAATCGTCGGCCCGGTCCGCCTCTTTCCATGCCTCTTCCAGATGAAGTCCGGGTTTGAGCACCTGCAGGCGGATATGGTCATCCCCGTTTAAGATCAGGCAGAAATCTTCTTCATCCGATATGATAATGCCTGTGGGGCTCTTCTTCGATACCACGGAAGAATTCAGCACACGCCGTTCCCTGAGGGCTCTCCGCTCCAATTCACTGAGTTCTTCCAAATCGCTGTATTCATAATTCTTACCATTCAATTCTCTTAAATCTTTAAGGCCGTATTCCAAACGCCTGATCATCTCACGGCTCTGATCATCGGAGAGTTTCTGTGGAAATGCATACTCATCCCAGTTTCTTGCAAGCCTTACACGGCTGCTGACAACGTTGGGTTTCACTTTATCCACTTCTTCAAACCATTTAGTCATCTGCTATCCCTTCTCTCAATTCCTTTATTCTGTCACGGCACTGGGCCGCGATCTCATATTCCTCTGTTTTAAGGGCTTCCAAAAGCCTTGCATTCCAGGCCTGGATCTCTTCTTCCAGATTATCATATTCCGCTCCGTTCCGGCCGTTGACAGTCTCATCCTTTTCAGGCTGGCAAATCGGCCGCTTTCCAATATGAGTATCACTTCCCTGAAGCTGTTTGATGCTGTCATTGATTAAAAGATCGAAAACACCATAGCAGTCTGCACATCCAAAACGGCTGTTTTTCACAAATTCATCATAACTGGTGCCGCAGGTAGGGCAGACGATCTGATGCAGTTTTTCTTCATCAGGAGTGCTCTGTTCATTCCCTAAAAGACCTGACAACAGCTTGGCAAGAGGAAATTCCCCATCAAAAATAGCGGAATACTGTCCAAAATCCATCTCTTTCGCGCATTGGGTGCAAAAATTATGCTGTGTTTTCACTCCGCCTATCACTTCTGTATATTGAATGCTTGCTTCTCTGATTTTACATCTTTCACATAACATATTAACCTCGTTTCCGCCGCTTGACGCAGCATAAGTTTAATAACAGGCAGCTTGGGCCGGTGCCCGGTCATCCTGTACAGGCTCATTCCTGAGGCCGGTTGGAAAACAGGTCGTATAATTCGTCGACCAGCTGATGAACTTCGTCCCGGCTGACATTTTTACAGATTCCCCTGGCTAAAACAACCGCCATATCTTCCCGCATCTCGCTGATCGCACGCATCTTATCGATATCCAGCGATATGACAGCGCCTTTGCGGCGGTCCAGTTTCACAAAGCCCTCCTGCCTTAATACAGAATATGCTTTGTTAACCGTATGCATGTTGATTCCTATGTTGTCCGCAAGCTGGCGCACAGAAGGAAGGGGATCTCCTTCCCGGATCCGCGCCGTTGCTATCCCGATAATAATCTGGTTGCGAAGCTGGATATAGATTGCCTCATCGCTGTTAAAATCAATGTTTAATAGCATAGTTTCACCATCTTTCGTTATATCTGTTATAGTTATATTAGCACACTGTTTCTTTTTTGGCAATATCCTTACCAGCAAAAAAACAACGACGGCGATTTTTTCCAACCAAACCGCTGCCGCTGTTTTTATCCGTAATTTATCTGGACCGGCAGATTTCCCTGTAAAGCTCCGCCACTTCCTGATAGTTATAAAGTGAATCATAATTTCTTCCATTGTATGTAAATCTGCGGACTGTCACCGCTTTAGGATTCCGCTTCGCCACTTCCTGAATCACTTCGTTGCCAGTAGCTTCATCCATAGTCATCGTGACGCCATCCCCCCGGCTGTCAACAATAAACAGCGTAGGGTTTAACGGTTCTCCGTTAACGATCGGCTTCTTTTCATAAAAGGCAGCCGCAATATCGATAATGCGGTAAATTCCGCTGTATTTAAGAGGCATCATATAAGGCATTTTTATCCAGTTTCTTGTGATAATGCCGCTCTCAAATTTAGACTGTTTGGTCAGCTTTTTGGCCGGATTGATGAGTAACGCTTCGCCGGTCTGGAATTCCCTTTCAAAGCTGTTCAGCTCTTCTTCCGAATACCCGCTTTTTTTAACATAATATTTCATGTAGCCCGCCCGGAATCTCTTATTGAGAAATATTCCCGGAATGATAAATAACAATCCCAAAACAGTGCAGCCCGCAAGCAAAACCATAAGTGCCGACATATCGGAAATGGATGACAGCGCTGCCGCCAGCATGATTCCGATCACAATAAAGCATAGTCCAGCCGCGATTAAACCGGCTCCTGCTCCGCCTTTAGTCCGGGTATATTTTAAATGGCTCCCCTCCCGGCTCACTTCCTTTTTCAACTTTTCATCCATCTGAATTATCATTTGAATGCCCTCCATCTATAAATTTTCAAATACACTCTTGTATTGTATCAGAAGGTTATGATAAATACAATTCATTGTCTGAAATCATTTGATTATTTTTAGGCTTTTCTATTCTAAAAATGTCAATTTGGAGTTATACTTGAAGTATCAAAATGCCGAGGAGGGGTACATATGGGATTTACATTCGCAAGACTGACTTTTTCCAATATTATGGCGCAGATAGAAGAATTTGAAGAGCATCTGGACGACGACAAGGAAGTTGCTGTCCTTCTCGCGTCCTTCGGCTCTTCCATATTGATGACGGTCACCGGTATTGGCTTCCAGAATCCGGAACTGGTTTATTTTTATGGCTATGTGGATGGAAAGGAATCGCAGCTCATTCAGCATATCAGCCAGATCAATTTCCTTCTCACATCTGTAGATAAGGAAGACCCGGAAAAGCCTTCCCGCCGGATCGGCTTCATCGCTCCCACGGAAGACGATTAATTAATCTGTGCTTGTATGTACTGTTTCTCCAGAAATTCCCTGGCCGCCGCCGCGTTATCCGGAGTTGTATCTTCAAGAGTTGCGTGAATATATGGCTTTTTCGCCTTCAAAAAGCCCAGCAGTTTATCGTAATTCATCACTCCGGTTCCGGCTGCCACGGAAACTACTCTTCCATTCTCAAACCGGAAATCCTTCATATGCATCACTTCCACATAATCTCCCAGATCTTCAACTGCCTCCTCGATCACCTTCTCATAATCCGTATAATTTTCACTTGAAAGCAAATTTACAGGATCCAGTATAATCCGCAGGTTTGGGGAATTAATTTCTTTCAGCACCTGAAGCGCCCGTTTGGAATTATAGACGATATGGCACCACACAGGTTCTATTGCCACCAGCACTCCCATTTTCTCCGCGCACTCCACCACCGGGCGCAGATTTTTAATAAAAATATGCAGCGCTTCTTCACTTTTGCACGCTTCTTCATAGGTATAGGATGTATTGGGAGCGCCGGTTTCTGTACCGACCACACCGCATCCCAACTGTGCGGCAAAACGCACATGGGCCAGATAAGCTTCCTGAATCTCTTTTAATGCCTTCTCATCCGGGTTTGCCAGGTTTAAATAGCACCCCAGCACTGCAATATCCATATCATGTCTGGTAAATATTTTTTTCAAATGCATGGCAAATCCCGGTGTCAGCGCCGCCGGTTTCACGGAATGCTCAGTTATTGTTTTGCTCAAAGCCAGATGGACACAGGTAAATCCCTGTTCTTTTGCCATCACCAGCCGTTCTTCCAATGTTCCCGGCTCAGTATCATGTAAACGGATTCCTAACTGCATGTTTTTATTCTCCTCTCAAATATCCAATGCCTGGGACAGGGCCAGAATTGTAAGTGACTGGCCATAGGCCATGGGTGCGATCAATATATTTTTATAGTGATCCCTGTTATATCCCATACCGGTGCCTCCGGATACGTTTAAGACCGTTCCGTCCTCATCAATATTCTTAAGAATTGCATTCACCGCCCGGGATGCACAGTCCAGATAAGCATCGTCCAGAATGCCCATTTTGATTCCCTTTAAGATGCCCGCCGTAATGGCCGCAGATCCGGAAACCTCTTCATAACTGGAAGGATCGTCCAAAACCGTGTGCCATAACCCGCTTTTACTCTGAAGCTTCTTTAATGCCTTTACCTGGGCCTTATATGTATCCACAATGTACTGCTTCAATCCTGCGTTCATCGTACCTTTGAACATCTCCACATATTCCAGAATACCCGCCGTAAACCAGCTGTTGCCTCTGCACCAGAACACGCCTCCAAAATTGTTTCTTTCATTGAAGGTCCAGCCATGGTAGAATAGCCCGGTATTTTTGTCGTATAAATATTTAATATGCATCAGCACTTGATGACAGGCCTCTTCCACCCAGTCTTCCCTTCCGTATTTCAGCCCCATTTTATTCAGGAATAATACGGTCATAAACAAGGTGTCGATCCACATTTCGTTTTCATTTAAACGGACGCCCTGCCGGTCCCCATTGGCGCTGGTCACATGCTGGAACCCGCCTTCCTCTGTCCTTGGAAGACAGTTCATCAGCCATTCGGCCCAACTGATACAAAGCTTTTCAAATTCTTTATCCTGAATGCCTTCGTTTAACTCAACCAGAGTTAACAAAGGAGTCGTGGTATTGATGTTTCTGGACGGAAGTCCCTGCTCCATGTTTTCTTTATACCACTGACGGAGAAATTCTTTGTATTGACCGCTTTTTTCAGCCTTCATCAGCTTCAAAAGGCCATACAGGCCCACACCCTGAGGCCAGTCCCATTCCCTGATTCCAAAATCACGCCGGAAGAAACCGATTGCCTCTCCGCCGCCCTCTTCCAATTCTTTTTCATTATCCGGGCCTTCCAGGTTCAACAGTTTATCCACTACAAGGCCTAATTTTCTTTGAATCTCTTCACGATTTAAATCCTGCATGTTTCTTTCCTTTCCGCCGCTTTAGCAGCACCTTTTTCCTATAGAAAAATATTGTTGTTTACTATATAATAATCCTATCCACATCCGACAGGAGGAACCTACACTATGGAGGCCGTTATTTACTATGCCGAAACCGAAGGGATTGCCTTAGAGCGAATGATCCGAAAGGGCAAATTCAATATGCATGTCAAACATTTTCATAACCAGTATGAGATTTTTTACCTGCTGGAGGGGGAACGCCGGTTTTTCTTCGATAACCGGGCCTATCTGGTAAAAGGGGGAACTCTGATTCTGGTGGATGAGAATGCCATCCACATGACAATGGCAAATTCAGACCAGGAATTTGGCCATGACCGGATTATCCTGTATGTGGACAGGGACAAGATGAAGGAGTATGACCAGATGTTTTCCAATCTGAATCTGGTGAAGTTCCTTCACCAAAATTATGGTGTCTTCCCGCTCAGCGAAAAACAGCAGCAGGATTTCATCAATCTTTATCTTAAACTGCAGAATGAATTTGATAATAAAAACCGCAACTATAAAGCCATGATCGATATGGAAATCATCATGTATTTCATTCAGTTCATGAGGGAAAACCACACTCCTGCCCTTCAGGATCAGGACCAGGTCAGCTCTTCCAAGTATAAAACCATTTATGCCGTAGCCGATTATATCTCGGAAAACTTCGACAGACAGCTGTCTTTAGATAACCTGGCAGGCCAGTTTTTTATCAGCAAATACTATCTCAGCCGGACCTTTAAAGAGATCACCGGCTATGGTATCAACGAATATATTAATATTCACCGCATCCAGCGGGCCAAACGGCTTTTAGAGGAGACGGACATGAGCATTTCTGAAATCTCAATCGCCCTCGGCTATGAAAGCATGACGTATTTTGAAAAGATCTTCAAAACCTACATGACCCTTTCTCCTCTGAAATACCGGAAAACCCTGAATACGGTGACTTATACCAATTACCTGCAAAATTAATCGAGCAGTCCTAAAATTCCTGGCAGCCACAGGCTGAAGGCCGGAATATATGTGATGAACATGAGGGCGGCGAAAATCGCCAGGAAGAATGGAACGATCCGTTTTAGTACATCTTCCACTTCCAGCTTTGCAACGCTGCAGCCGATAAACAGCACATTTCCTACAGGAGGGGTTATGGTTCCTACGGAAAGGTTCATAACGATCATAACTCCAAACTGAACCGGCGTCATGCCAAGCGCCTGGACAATAGGTAGGAAGATCGGCGTAAAGATCAAAAGCGCCGGAGCCATGTCCATAAAAGTTCCCACAATCAGCAGGAAAATGTTTAATATGAAGAGAATTACATATTTATTATTGGAAATTCCAAGGATCATCTGGCTGATCGCTTCCGGAAGCCCCGTAAATGACATCACAAAGGAGAGCACAGAGGAAGCGCCGATAATCAGCATGACAATGGTAGTCATCAGCCCGGCTTCCATTAAAATCCCGGGAATTTCTTTTAATTTAATGGATTTATATAAAACAACCGACAGGAAAAATGCATATGCCACGGCAACGCCGGAAGCTTCCGTAGGGGTAAAATAACCGGACAATATTCCTCCGATAATAATCACGATCAAAAATAAACTCGGAATGGCATCCCAGATGGTTTTAAGCACAACCTGTCTCGTCAAAGTTTCCGTCTGGTAGATATAATGATGCTTTTTTCCATAGGCATATGCCACGACCATACACAGCGCCGCCCACAAAAGTCCTGGAATCCAACCGGCCATGAATAATACGGCTACGGAGGTGCCGCCGCTGGCAGCAGAATAAACAATAAATGCAGTAGTCGGCGGAATCAGCTGTCCAACAGGAGCTGTCGCCACGTTAACGGCTGCCGCAAATCCGGGATCATAGCCATTTTCCTTCTCCAGCGGATTGAGCACGCCGCCCATTGCGGTGGCTGCCGCAACACCGGAACCTGAGATGGAACCGAACATGGCATTTCCTGCAATATTAGTGAGGGCCAGAGAACCCGGAACCTTTCCCATCACGAGCATTGCCAGATTAATCAGCCTTTTGGCGATGCCGCCGTTGCTCATCAGAAGCCCGGCCAGAATGAAAAACGGAACGGCCAGAAGTGTAAAGCTGTCCATTCCCCCTACAATCTTCTGAGCTGAAACAAACATTCCAAAATTCGGGGTCAAAAACGCTACAATGGTAATCAATGCGGAAGCGATAATGCTGTAAGATACAGGTATGGAGTATGCCAGCATCAGAAAGAACACGAGTACCAGCATGAGAGCTGCCTGAATTTCCATTTATTTTACCTCCTTTATTTTCTTAATGAATCCAACCATACGGTTAATGCTGTAAATCAGGGTGAGAACACCGCAGATCGGAAGTCCCACATAATAAAGAGGCATCGGCATCTGAAGCGCCGGCGATATCTGCCCGATAGAGTTAACGGTAACCATGATACCTCCCATAATAAATACAGTCAGACATAAAAAGATTACGATCACTTCAATCACAATTTTAGTAAAAATGGATCCCTTCTGTGTAAATCCCTTTGTAAAAATATTTATGGAGATATGGCGTTCCTGTCCATATGCATAAGGAACACCCAGCATAGTCATCCAAATCAGAGCATATCTTAAAAATTCTTCCGAATATTTGCTGGGGCTGTTCAGGATGAAACGGGTAATCACCTGCCAGCAGCAGCCAATCACCATAATTCCTACCAGCAAAGCTATGGCATATCCTAATATTTTATTTACTGTCTTCATGGCTTTCCTCCCCGGCATATTTTTGAATATCATCATACAGTTCTTTGTAAAACTGGCCCTTGGCCGTATATTCCTGATGAAGCGGCTGTACAGCTTCTATAAATGCTGTTTTGTCAATGTCATAGTAAATGTTCATTCCCATACCCTTTGCTTCTTCAACCGCCGCTTCCATCATCTGTCTGTATAAACTTTTAAAGTTTTCATTGCTCCTGTTCAAACATTCCACAAGATAATCCTGCTGTTCTTTGGTAAGCTTATTCCAGGTCTTTGTACTGATTATATAAACATCCGGCGTATACTGATGTTCTGTATATGTATAAGACTTTGCAACCTCCGCATGTTTATCCACAGTGAGCGCCAGCTCCGTATTCTCTGCGCCGTCTACAATTCCCTGCTGAAGAGCCGTATAGGTTTCGCTGGCTGCCATAGGCGTGGGAGAACCACCCATCAGTTCCAGCATTCTCATAGAAGTGCTGCTGGTCATGGAACGTATTTTCTTGCCCTTTAACACGGAAGGGTTGTCAGCTTTAATATCTTCCTTTAAATAGATATTTCTGGAACCGTTGGCGTAATATCCGATTACCAAAAATCCTTCCTCTTCGTTCATTCTAAATAATTCTTTTACCTTCTCACTCTTTTCCATTGCCTCATAATAGTGCTCCTCACTGGTAAAAAGATAAGGAAGGGAGAAAATGGAATAGCAGTCATTAAATTGCCCGATCATGCTGGAGCTCACTTTTGCCATATCCAGTACGCCTGCTTTCACCATTTCAACTGCCGACTGCTCAGTGCCCAATACACCGCTGGGATAGATCTCCACCTCCAGATTCATGGAAGGATCTTCCGCTGCAAACTCAGCTACTTTTGCGATACAATCTGCAATTTCAGAATCTTTAGACTGGTTATGAGACATTTTTAATTGAATTTTATCACTTCTCGTTACTCCCGATACGGATACAAAAATCGATCCCGCCGCTGCTATGGCTGCCACCGTTATGACAATTCCAAGCGTTTTTTTGATATTCTTCATAACTATTTCTCCTTGATTTTGGAATCGTAATTTACAGGTTTTTTTATAAATTACATACATATTGCACAACATTAAACTCGAGTTTTTGTAACATATGCACTTATCTTACGGTTTTTATTGTAACATAAAAAGAAAAAAGCATGTTGCTCTATATTGCGGAGAACATGCTTTTTTCGAAATATATTGCGGTTTCAAATGAAGGGATGACTTTTTTTAAAGTAAAACGTGAAGGCATTTTGCGAAATGCCTTCACGTTTTAGTGCTAATGCCTTCACGTTTCATGTTAAAACAACCCCTAAAACCGCACTTATCAGCAAAACTTTGGGAATACTCACCTTACATTTAACCAATAAAAATAAATCCAGAAAACCAATTGCAACAGCCGCCATATTCACAGCCGAATCAATATAATAATTTGTCACTGCAAGAGTTACCATAACAGCCAGAATCAGTCCTATGCAGACCGGCCTTACTCCGACCATAACCTGCCCCATCCTCCGGCCGTTTTTAAATTTCTCAAAACAGGCTGCCGCAAACAGACACACGGTAAAAGTAGGCATCAAAACTCCCAGATTCGCAGCCACAGCCCCGGCGATCCCAGCCGTTTTTATGCCTGCAAACGTAGCACAGTTCAACCCCAGCGGCCCCGGCGTCATCTCCGCTATCGCAACAATATCGGTGACTTCACCGGAATTCATCCATCCATGGGAAACCATCTCACTTGAAATCAAAGGAATCATGGACAGTCCGCCAAAACTGGTAAAGCCAATTTTCAAAAAACTCCAGAACAGTTCAAGCAATACCATCTTTAGCCGCCCCTTTCCTCTCATAAGTTTCACAAATCAAAATTCCCGTTCCCATTCCGATCATAACCAAAACCACACAGCTGATACCTGCAAACAGATATAAGCAGAATCCGGCAATTGTCAGCACATAACAGGCCGGATAACGGAAAGCTCCTTTTCTTAGTCCCAATACAGCGCTTCCAATAATGGGAACAACAGCCGCCCTAACGCCAACCATAGCTCTCATGACCCATGCCTGCTCCATCACAAGGCTGTAGAAATAAGTGATTGCAGTCAGCACCAGCATCGGCGGCATAATCATGCCGATCACACATGCCACTCCTCCCAGAACTCCGGCTTCATGGTACCCAAATAAAAATGCCACATTACCTATCATCGTTCCCGGAAGGCTTCTCCCCACACTTGTCATATCAAGCAGATCTTCACTGGTCAAACGCCCTTCTTCTTCCACATATCGCTTCTGCATCTGCGCAACTATACTCCATCCTCCGCCAAAAGTAAAACATCCCAGCTTAAAAAATTGTACAAATAGCTCTGCAGCTCTTTTTACCGCAAATCTCATCTTATCATCACCTCGATCTAATATTAAACCCTCAACCCTGTGTAAGGTCAAGGATTTTATTCTAAATTGAGATTTGATTGAGAAAGATACGCAGAAAAGCGGGGAGGGCGGAGAACCAGGGCGGGAAGCGGAACGGAGGAACCAAACGATACAGGGATCTGATTCCAACCGTTAAGTGGAACTAAGGCTCCCAGTATGAAAAAAAGACGGTCCGATGCCCAATCGAGTAGGAGGCTGGCCATTAGTTGGCCAGCCGACCTCTCACACCACCGTACATGCGGGTCCGCATACGGCGGTTC
>JAGZXV010000190.1 GCA_018378255.1 Clostridiaceae bacterium
GAAGATAGGAAATGAAATACAAGACGATGTTTTTAACCTGTTTACCAAAATCCGTGACCGGGATTTCTCAGATATGCACTCAGACAGGCCCTGGGTCATCGCCGCCCCCACCTACGCATGGAGAATCCCCCGCATATTGCAGGAATGGCTGTCCAGAACTAAGCTGAACGGGTGCAGGGATCTCTATTTTGTCATGACCTGCGGCGGCAATATGGGAAATGCAGGAACATATCTGAAAAAACTGTGCGCCTCTAAAGACATGAACTATATGGGCGCTTTTGAAGTCGTGATGCCTGAAAATTATATCGCTTTGTTTACCTCACCTGACGATGAAGAAGCACGTAACATCATCAGTCAGTCCGAACGCCGGATCATCAAAGCCGCTCAATTGATAAAAAATCACGAGACATTCCCTCTGCCCCAGGTCACTGTAAAAGACAGGCTGGACAGCGGGATTGTAAATGATATATTCTATCCTTTATTTGTACATGCTAAAAAGTTTTATTCCACAAGCGGCTGTATTTCCTGTGGTAAGTGTGAAAAAGTCTGCCCTTTAAAGAATATCCGTCTGGATGAAGGGAGGCCCATATGGGGTAAGGACTGTACTCATTGCATGGCCTGCATCAGCAGGTGCCCAAAAGAAGCGATTGAGTATGGGCAGCATAGTAAAGGCCTGGTGAGGTATACATTTCCTAAGGATCTTTATTAACTATGCTTTTGCCCGGACTTTTCCTCTAACGAAGAACGTCCGGGCACTGCCAGTTTTGTAGTTTAAGTTATATGCCGCCTGATTTCTATTCAGCCCTGATTTTGATCCGGAGCTAAAAGCCGCTCAAACGCCGCTTTCTGCATTGGCCGGTAAAAATAATAGCCCTGAGCGATATGACATCCGATATCTCTAAGCACCTCTATCTGCACACTGGTTTCCACACCTTCACAGACAACTTCCATCCCCAGCTCAAATGCCATATTGACCAGATTTTCAATGACGATCTGCTCCCTTGGGCCCTGTAGCCCCGCACATACAAAACTGCGGTCCAGCTTGAGAACGTCAGCCCTCAGCTTTTGGAGCTGTCCCAGCGAGGAATACCCTGAACCAAAATCATCAATGGCAATTTGAAACTCCCGCTGCTTTAATTCCATCAGGATAGGGGCAACGCTCTCCGATACGCTGGCTATCGTACTTTCCGTAATCTCCACCTCCAGCAGGCGATGAGGCACTTCATAACGGTCGGCAATTTCAGATATCCGCCCCACAAAGCCGCTGTTTTCAAAATGCAGTTGGGAAAAATTACAGGAAACAGTAACAACGGGAACCCCCTCGTCCAGCCATCTGCGGATGGCACGGCAGACCTGCTCAAACATATAAAAATCTACCCGGACAATCAGCCCTTTTTTCTCAAAATAGGGAACGAAAGCATTTGGCATCAGAAGCCCACGCTCCGGGTGGTTCCAGCGCACCAGCGCTTCACAGCCCACAACCTCACCCGTGTTCATGTCCACCTTCGGCTGGTAATATGCTTCAAATTCCCGCTGTTCCATGGCCGTATTAAGCCTTCCCTCCAGTTCCTGTTCAAAAAGGGCCTTCTTCCGCATTTTTTCATCATATAAAACAACACATCCGCCCGCCACAGTTTTAGCGCTGCGCATAGCATAGTTTGCAAGATCAAGCATCTGCTTAATATCGTGTTTCTCATCGGCGCCCGCCGGACACGCTCCAAAAGAGAGGGCAATCTCATAAGGAATGATTCCTCTCTCCCTGCGCCACCGGTTCAATTCCATCTGAATCTGCTCCAGATTGGCAGTAAGCTTCTCCCACTGTTCGTAATGCTTGAGCAGCACAAAATTATCAGCTGAAAGCCTGGCGCAGCATTCATCCCCTTTAATGGACTGCTGCATAATGTTACCCAGCACACGCAGCACTTCATCCCCCTCTTCAAATCCAAAGTTATCATTAATCAGTTTGAAACGGTCGATGTCACAGTAGAGGACTGCCCAGTGCTCTGCAGAACCCGCCTTGAGAACTTCACCTGCTCTGTCATAGAAACGGTTTATATTATCAAGCCCAGTCAGATCATCCCGGTAAAGCAGATTCTGAATGCGCCGGCTGCTGCGGGACATATTGAGCAGATTGATGCACAAAAGTAAGATAATGCTGCCGAACACAACCGACACAAGCCCTGCTATCAGCAAGATATTCTGGTGCACAAATTCCTCTATCGTGACAGGCCTGACGGCAACCGAATTATTCAGAAGCAAGGCGTCGATTTCCTCGTTGGACATGTACTGGATGTATTTATCCAATATGGAAAACAGCCTGGGATCCGCCGACTTGGATACGCCGATGCAGAGATCGTTTGGGTATTGGGTCATCGTTGTGATATAAAGCTTATCATATTTCGGATCGCTGATTATGTAATTTGCCGTCTGCGTGTTGGTATAAGCTGCCTGTGCCTTCCCTTCCACTACCGCGTCAAAACACTCCTGTACCGAATCAAAATATAGAATATCTTTATCCATATTATTCTGGGCAACCCGCTCAGAAAGCTGGTATCCTTTTGGAAGCGCCAGCGCTTTCACATCCGGCCTTTCGACCTGGGTAACCATCACACTGGGGGTGTTCAGAAAACGGAGGGTGGTGTTCATATGATTGCGCTCATCCCATAGATAATCCCCATCCACCACAGAGATCACATCGGTTTCTCCGCTTTTTAATGCAGTTAATGACTCGGAAGCCGTATGGGCTTCAAACTGAAACTCTAATCCGCTCTTTTCTGCAATTCGGGCGAAGATATCCGCCATGATGCCGTTAAATTCTCCATCTGCATTTTTATAGGAAAGAGGGGCGAAAAAGGGATCGTAGGAAATCCGTACCGGCTCCTCTGCCATTTTGATGTACTCAGCCTCTTCTTTGGTTAAAGCGGGAATCTGATTGGAACTGGGGGATAAATACTTATCGTAAAGATCCGTCCTGTAACCGGGATTTCTGAGCAGGATATCATTGATGGCCCGGTTAATCTGCGCCAATAAGTCCGGGCGTTTTTTCGAAACCGCAATATACATCGGCGTGGGGGCAAACTGGGCCACACTTCGGAAAACACTGCTCCGGCCTAAGTGGGTAATCGCCACACCGTCCAGGGAACCGTCTTCCAGCGCATCAAGCAGTGCCTGAGTCTCGTCGTATTCTACAATGGAAAGCACTACGCCGTGTTCCGCACAATACCGTTTGAAACTCTCGCCATCTTCGCCGCCCTTTATAATGCCTACTTTCATGCCCTGAAATGCATCAAAATCCTCATAATTATAACGGGTATCATCCATCCGCACATTGAGCGTGGTATAAATCGTACACATGGATTCGTCTGTAAACAGCATCTGCTCTGTCCGCTCTTCTGTACGGTATACAGCAGGCAGAATGTCGATCTCACCATCCACTAAAAGACGGAATGATTCCTGCCAGCTGCTGGAATCCACCACCTGATATGATAATCCGCTCAGCTTTGACACTTCCTGGAGAAACTCAAAGTTGTAGCCTTCATATTCCCCTTCTGCATTATGATACATATAATCGCCGTCCTCATAGTAGCCTACACGGGCATAAGACGTCTCCTCCGCCGCAGATACACGGAAGGGAATCACGAAAACAATGAAAAAAACAGCAATCAAAACCATCCAGTTTCTATCTTTTATTCTTGTCTGCATGAAAACCCCCTCCTTAACGGTAAACTCCATTAACAGCAAAAACCAAATCTTTCCTATTTTGACTATAAGCTCATTTTACCACAGCTGCAATGAGAACGCAATTTGATGTATCGGACAAAAACTGCTATAATATAGAAAAATCCGGTTCCTGAAAGATATGATAGATTTTCTGAAAGGAGGCGTTAACAGATGAAACAAAGTCAGACTTTATATGAATATCTCTACCAAATGCTCACCACCCAGTTCTTTAACGGCACATTCCAATACGGCCGGCGCTTCCTATCCCAGCGCGAAATCTGCCGTCAGTACAACGTAGGAATCACCACTGCCCGCAAAGTAATGAAAATGCTGGATGAACAAGGATATATCCGCACCATACAGGGAAAGCCTGCCATCATTACCTACCACGTATCCGCCAAGGTGCACACTCAGTTCTTAGCACAGCGCCGGGATGAAATTGCCGACGCATACAAGGGGTTAGGGCTTCTTATGCCCATTCTTTACCGGGAAGGCGCCAAACGGTGCGGGGAGACGGAATTAAAGTTTTTCCGTGAATTGGCGGACAGCATATCGGATCAGATGGAGCTTGATGACCTGCACCGTCTGGCCCGCTCTTTCTTCGCCGCACTGCTTTACCCCATGAACAATCAATTGATTATGGATTTGGAGCTGGACAGCGAAAATTTCCTGCAAACTCCATACATACCGGTTTCCGGACTGGATCCCTCATTGAAACTGACCGCAGATCAATTAAAGAATTGGATGCAGAATGCTATCTTTCTGATCGAAAATAAGCATTTTCATGAATTTTATACCGAGATTGGCTATCATTACCAGAGTTCAGCTAAAAAAGTGGACGGTTATCTCTCCGCTTTAGGTCAGCATACCCCGATGCAAACTCCAAAAAGGCTGGACGTTCATTGGTTTCATATCAAAGGGCGTTCCGAATTGTATACCTGGCTGGCGATGACCATAATCCGGCGGATCGTCAGCGGAGAATTTGACGGGCAGAAGTATCTGCCTTCCATTTCCAAGCTGATGGAAGAATATGGCGTAATGAAAGAAACGGCCAGCAAGGCGGTATCCCTGCTCAACACTCTGGGATTTGCAAAGACCCTGGATAAAAAGGGTACGGTAATAACAATAGAAGGCTGTTCGGCAAATGATAGTCACATAAACCTGTCCGAGCCAATGGTACAGGAGCGGTTATCACTATTTCTGAACGCCCTGGAAATACTGGCCCTCACGGCACACAACTGCGCTGCCTCTATCCCATCCGTACCGGAGAGTATGGCTCCATTGATCGAAAAAAGGCTTTTGACCGCTCAAAAAAACAGGATCAGCCCATTGTCATATCAGCTTCTGATGAACAGTTTCATTCAGCTGATGCCATTTCACTCATTGAAAAATATTTTCGGACAACTGGAGGAACTGATTATCTGGGGACATTATCTGCAAACTGCCGACAAGGCACTTTACCCGGACCCCCGCGGCATGGCCGCAGCTATGGAGGAATTTGTATCCGCTTTAAATACCCATGACCCTTCAGCCTTAGCGGATGCCTATGGAAATGCCTTTACACAGCTCTATGAAGATGTTTTAAAAGTCATTTCACAGATACCCGATTGTTCCGGTCTGCTTTCAGCAGTGCATTCAGACCATAGATACCTATGAAAAAAACCTTACCGGCTTTTCATTTTTTATCTGAAAGCCGGTAAGGTTTTTCTCTGTTATTGGAGCATTCACTCCATTATCTTAACTTCACTTTTTTATTCATACTCTACAACGTCCAGCCACTTCTCCAACAATTCCTTCTCCGCCGGAATCGCCTTCGCCAGTCTGGAAGCCGCTGTAATCGGCAGCCATCTCTGGACATACTGTTTTGCGGTATCGCTCTTATCACAGAACTTATTCATATACAGATCGGCCAGCTTCTGATCCTGAAGGGCGAACAATAAATAGGTGGTTGCCGCATCAGCAGAAGCATTTCCCTGTGTCGCATGGGACCAGTCCAGGATATGATAGTTCCCCTTGCCATCCACAATGATATTGGATGGGTTAAAGTCGCCGTGAAGCACTTTCGTATGTTTCGGCATGCTGGACAAACGGGTGCGCAGTTCATAGCGGGTGGTGGCATTCACAGCTGTCAGAGCAGAAATCTTGGCGTCCCATTTATCTTTTAATTTGTTTAAAAGAGGCGCTTTTTTGCTGTGAACCAGCATCTGCAAAGCTACAAATTCATCCATATATTTATCCACATTTGCAGGATCCTCTTCCATAACCTGAGCCAGTGTCTTTCCTTCGATATATTCGGAAGTGATGCTCCAGTTTCCGTCTTCTGAAGTGGTTACCCCCAGAATCTTCGGAATCGGAAGGCCCGTCTCTTCCACTCTGGCCTGATTAAGAGCCTCATTTAAAACATCGGTCTTAGGATAGTTTTTATCAAATACCTTAACGGCTGTATCCCCAACCTTATAGATAATCTTGTGAGTACGTGTTGCTAAAATCTTATCTGTCTTCATAATGCTATCTCCTTTCTATCCTCTTCTTATTTACCGTAGTAAGCTTTTAAGTACATTTCTTTAATCTCGCTCATCAATGGATATCTCGGGTTAGCACCTGTACACTGGTCATCAAATGCCTGCTCAACCATTGCATCCAGGGTATCCAGGAAGTATTTCTCGTCAACACCGTAGTCTTTGATCGTCTTCTTAACGCCTACAGCCTCTTTTAACTCTTCGATCTTAACAATAAATTTCTGAACGGCTTCTTCATCAGATTTTGCCTGAACACCGCAGAAACGCGCACATTCCGCATATCTTGCCATGGTATGTGGATACTGGTACTGGGAGAATGTTCCCATCTTTCTTGGGCACTCAGCAGAGTTAAAGTCAACGACCAGGCTGATCAGCAATGCATTGGCAATGCCGTGAGGCAGATGATGGAATGCGCCTAATTTATGTGCCATGGAGTGACATACGCCCAGGAATGCGTTGTTAAATGCCATACCGGCCATGCAGGAGGCGTCTGCCATCTTGCAGCGCGCTTCCACATTGGAACCATCGTTGTATGCAGTTGGAAGATATTCAAATACATTCTTCATAGCCTTTAATGCAAGGCCGTCGGTGTAATCGCTTGCCATTACAGAAACATAAGCCTCTAATGCGTGAACCAGCACGTCAACGCCGGATGCGCTTGTTAAGCCCTTAGGCTGGCTCATCATGTTGTCAGCGTCAATAATTGCCATCTTAGGCATTAATTCATAGTCAGCAAGCGGATATTTAACGCCGGTTTCCTGATCTGTGATAACTGCGAAGGAAGTAACCTCAGAACCTGTACCTGAAGATGTTGGGATTGCTACAAAATAAGCTTTTTCACCCATCTTAGGGAAGGTATAAACTCTCTTGCGGATATCGATGAAACGCATAGCCATATCCTTAAAGTCCACTTCCGGATGCTCATACATTACCCACATGATCTTTCCTGCATCCATTGCGGAACCGCCGCCCAATGCGATGATGACGTCAGGCTGGAATGCGGTCATGGCTTTCGCGCCTGCCTGTGCATTGGCAAGAGTTGGGTCAGGCTGTACATCGGAGAAGCACTGGTATACGATGCCCATCTCATCCAGTTTATCGGTAATCGGTTTTGTATAACCATTCATATATAAGAAGGAGTCGGTTACGATGAAGGCTCTCTTCTTGCCCATAACAGTTCCCAATTCGTCAAGCGCTACAGGCATACAGCCCTTCTTAAAGTAAACCTTTTCAGGTTGTCTGAACCAAAGCATGTTCTCTCTCCTTTCAGCAACGGTCTTGATGTTCAGCAGATGTTTTACGCCTACATTCTCGGAAACAGAGTTTCCGCCCCAGGAACCGCAGCCGAGGGTAAGGGAAGGTGTCATCTTGAAGTTGTAAAGGTCGCCGATACCGCCGTGGGAAGATGGAGTGTTGATAACAATACGGCAGGTCTTCATCGCTGCTGCATGTTTTGCCATTTTCTCGGTTTCGTTTGGATTGATGTAAAGAGACGCTGTGTGTCCGTATCCGCCGTCAGCTACCAGCTGTTCCGCTTTTGCGATTGCCTCGTCAAATGTCTTAGCCTTATACATAGCCAGAACCGGAGACAGTTTCTCATGGGCAAATTCTTCCTCGATATTGACGGATTCCACTTCACCGATCAGGATCTTGGTATCTTCCGGTACATTTACGCCTGCTAATGAAGCGATTTTATGTGCTGACTGTCCAACGATTTTAGCATTTAATGCGCCGTTGATCAGGATTGTTTTACGTACTTTATCTATCTCGTCGCCTTTTAAGAAATAGCATCCACGGTATTCAAATTCTTTCTTCACTTCTCTATAAACTGATTCTAACACAGTTACAGACTGTTCGGAAGCACAAATCATACCATTATCAAATGTCTTCGAATGGATGATGGAGTTAACTGCCATCTTAATGTCTGCCGTATCATCGATGATAACAGGTGTATTTCCAGCGCCTACGCCCAAAGCAGGTTTTCCTGAAGAGTAAGCAGCGGTAACCATTCCAGGGCCGCCGGTTGCCAGGATTGTGTCCGCCCCTCTCATAACTTCATTGGTCAGTTCCAGTGACGGAACATCGATCCAGCCGATAATTCCTTCTGGCGCACCAGCTTTTACTGCCGCGTCCAGAACGATCTTAGCCGCTTCAATGGTACATCCTTTTGCACGTGGATGAGGGGAAATGATGATGGCATTTCTTGTTTTTAACGAAATCAGAGTCTTAAAAATCGCTGTTGAAGTCGGGTTTGTGGTGGGGATAACTGCTGCGATCAGGCCGATCGGTTCAGCAATTTTCTTAATTCCGAATGCCTTATCTTCTTCGATCACACCGCAGGTTTTGGTATGTTTGTAAGCGTTGTAGATATATTCCGCCGCATAGTTATTTTTAATAACTTTGTCCTCTACAACACCCATTCCCGTTTCCTCAACTGCCATTTTAGCAAGCGGGATACGCATCTGGTTCGCTGCCTTGGCCGCTTCATAGAAGATCTTATCCACCTGCTCCTGTGTGTATGTGGCAAAAATCTTCTGAGCTTCCCTCATTGCCTTCATCTTTGCAATTAGAGCATCCACGTTATCAATAATTGCCGGTACAGTGACTTCTGTTTTGTTTGCCATGATGATTCCTCCTAAATAATATTTTATAAGTAAAAATTAATTGATATTTATTTAACAATTAAATAATAACATTTCGTTAAAAAAATATCAATCGTTAATATCATACAATATTAATTGGGATTGTATTTATTTTTGTGCAATATTACTTTCACCCGCTCTTCCTTATAAATAAAGGTAATTCCGTCTCTTTATCCTTTACCGGCCTCCCCTTCCAATGGTATAATTACCATAGAATCATAGCTTCGCATCCCAAAGTGTGTTTGGAAACTCATTTTCTTCAGACGTGCGTCACAGTTTGCGGGAGGTCTGCCCCGAGTTCAGGTTACATAGCCCGCATTACTTTATCATATATAAAGGAGGTCCAATTATGTTCAACGATTTAAAGTACTTCACCGACAACACCTGGAACCAGCCATTAAACATTGACAATAAAATTGTAGAGATCACAATTCAGGGAACCCAGGACGCACCGGATGAATTATATCTCCATCTGGCGGAAAAGATCATTACCGACGTAGACTTTTATCTGAACAAGTCCCAAAAACAGCTGAATGCCTGGAATCTTGCCAAAAGCTGTGTACCCCAGATATCCTCCTTTTACTTTGGAGATTACGGATATGGGAACGGAAAATACATGGACGGAGGTTTCACCGTCACTTTCAGCGATTCCGACCAGCACACTATGCATACGGTAAAATTCGGTCTGCACAATGTTCCCATTGGTTATGAAATGTGGTTTGCATAAAATAATTAAATTTGTTCTGAGGAAAGGAGAAATCATGAGAATAACAGAAAACATCTGACCGGCAGGGCGCCATATGCCTTGCTAATACAAATAATATAATATTAGGAGGCAGTTTATGTCATTTTTTAAATTTGAGAATAAGGATATCTATTATGAAGAAACCGGATGTGGAACCCCTCTGTTATTGCTTCACGGCAATACCGCATCTTCCAACATGTTTGCCATGGCCGTTGAGAAATACGCCCAACATTACAAAGTAATTCTCATCGACTTTTTAGGCCACGGACGCTCCCAACGGCTTAACTCATTCCCGGCCGACCTGTGGTTTTATGAAGCAGAACAGGTAATTGCGTTCTTAAAGGAAAAGCAGTATGGAAAGGTCAATATCATCGGATCCAGCGGCGGAGCCCTGGCTGCCATCAACGTGGCATTGGAAGCTCCTGAACTGGTAGAAAAGGTCATTGCAGACAGTTTTGAAGGAGAAGTCCCCTTAAAATCATTTACAGACAACATAATTGAAGATCGGGAGGCATCCAAAAAAGATCCTGATTCCAGAATGTTTTACTATTATATGCATGGCGATGACTGGGAATCCGTTGTGGATAACGATACCAATGCGATTGCATGCCACTGTAAAACCATCGGCAGGTTCTTTCACAAACCTCTCAGCAGCCTGTCCGTTCCAATTCTGATGACCGGCAGCAAAGAGGACGAGTTTATAAGCAGCATAGAACCCGATTATTTTGAGAAAACCTACGGAGACATGATATACAAAATTGGCCATGGTGAAATCTGTCTGTTTGAGACAGGCAGGCATCCGGCCATGCTTTCCAATGAAGATAAATTCAGGGAGGTATGCCGGGCTTTTTTAGAGAAATAAAAATGCTGAATAATTAGGGGGAGGGTGAGAAAGTTACGCAGAAAAGCGGGACGAGGGGACGGAGGCGGAACGGGATGTTTGGAAGCGGCCATGGGGGCGGTCCTCCGTCGGCGATGAAAACCGGCTTCCAACCGTAAGTGAAACTAAGACTGCAGAGATGGAAAAAGACGGTCCGATGCCCACTGAACGGTAAACTCTTTATGGACTTTACCGTTCAGTGGGCATCTCAGAAACTGATTTGGTTTTCAGTCTCTGCCCGTGCTTTTTCCCTCTCTATTTTTAACATCAACCCTCAAGGCATTTTCGAAAATGCCTTCACGTTTTACTGTCAATCCCCAGGTCATTTACATCAAATCTCCATGTCACTTTTCACCTAAATGCCAAATAACCCATCAATCAAACCATCTTTTATCTTTTTTAATCCCTCCCCCAAAATCTTTTTTATCCTCAGTGCACCCAATACACAGCCGTGAAGAAGGGGACGCTGGGGCAGGCGGGCGCGGATCATCGGGATTCGGGGGCGTATGGAGCCCCTTAGAGCTACTTGGACTTCAAGGACGAAAAAAGACAGGCAGAAACTGAAAACCGAATCAGTTTCTGAGGCGCCCCTTGAGAGGTAAAGTTCATAAAAAGTTTACCTCGAATGGGCGCCGCCCTGTCTTTT
>JAGZXV010000191.1 GCA_018378255.1 Clostridiaceae bacterium
ATGGGATTCGGAGATGTGTATACCGCGCTCCAGTCCGGAATTATCGACGGTGCGGAAAACAACGAAATGGCCCTGACCGACAACGGACACGGCGATATCTGCAAATATTATTCTTACGACATGCATCAGATGGTACCCGACATATTGATTGGAAATAACGCATTTATGGAGGGCTTATCCGATGAGGACCTGGCCGTATTCGAAGAAGGTTTCCGCCTTATCAACCAGGTGGAACGGGAGGAATGGGTCAAGGCTGTGGACAGTGCCAAAGAGCGGGCCGCAAACGATCAGAAGGTGAATTTCGTCTACCCGGACCAAAAGCCCTTTGTGGAAGCCTGTAAGCCGCTTCACGCCACAGTGCTGAACAACAATCCGGCCCTTCAGCCAATCTACGATGCAATCCAGAAATATAATGCAGAATATCCTGCAGAAGCGGAATAGGGGGGAAACGAAATGAAGCAGTTGAGAAAAACATTGACCCATATATTAAACGGCCTTGCCGGAATCAGTTTCTTAGCCATGGTCCTTCTGACCTGCTGGCAGGTGCTCACCAGGTACGTGCTGCAGAATCCGTCGTCCTGGTCCGAAGAACTGGTTTCCTACTTATTTGCATGGATGTCCCTGTTGGGCGCCAGCTTAATCACCAGTGAACGCGGGCATATGAATATCCCCGTAGTGGTCGAAAAAATGCCGGAACCCCTGAAAAAAGGATTTTCCATCTTTGCGGAAGTGGTTGCATTTGTATTTTCCGCTGTCATCCTGCTGTACGGAGGCGTTCAGATAACCAGTCTGGCTATGGGGCAGATGACCTCATCCTTAGGCGTAGCTATCGGTGTTTTCTACATCGTACTGCCTCTCAGCGGAGTTCTGAACATGATCTACACAGCTATGAACATCTATGACATCGTAAAAGGAACCATACCGGTATTACCAACCAGCGAAGAAGATACTCTGGTGGAGAACCTTGAAAAGGAGGAAGCATAAATTATGGCAATGCAGTCTTTAGCAATCATCATTATTGTTCTTGCAGTATTCCTGATCGCCGGAGTCCCCATCTCCTATGCAATCGGTATCTCTGCCCTGGCCGCCATTCTTCAGATGGTGACCTTAGATGTATCCGTATTAACCGCCGCCCAGAGAACATTTGTAGGCATGAGCAAATTCAGCCTGACGGCGATTCCATTCTTCGTGCTCGCGGGGAACCTGATGAACCAGGGCGGTATCGCCAAACGGCTGGTGGATTTCGTGCTGGCCATCCTGGGAAAACTCCCCGGCGCTCTTTTAGTGACTAACGTAGGCGCCAACGCTTTATTCGGCGCAATTTCCGGCTCCGCTTCCGCAGCAGCGGCTGCAGTCGGCAGCATGGTTCAGGAAGGTGAAGATAAACAGGGCTATGAGCGGGCTGTCTGTGCCGCTACCAACGGGGCTTCCGCTCCATCCGGTCTGTTGATCCCTCCGTCCAATGCTCTCATCACCTATTCCCTGGTTTCCGGCGGCACATCGGTAGCTGCCCTTTTCCTGGCAGGTTACATACCCGGTATCTTATGGGCGATCTGCTGCGTTGTGGTGGCAGTCATCATTGCCCGGAAAAAGGGGTACAAAGGAACGCCTGGTAAATTCGACTGGAAAACCCTGGGAACCGCCACATTAAAAGCAATTCCGGCCCTGTCCCTGATCGTTGTGGTAATCGGCGGCATCATCGCAGGCGTATTCACCGCTACGGAAGGTTCCGCAATTGCAGTTGTTTACGCTCTGATCCTCGGAATCTGCTACCGGAATATCACCCTGAAAAGCTTCTGGAAAATCCTGGTGGACAGCGCCAAGATGAGCGGCATGATCGTATTCCTGATCGGTGTATCCAATATCCTTGGCTGGGTCATGGCATTTACCCAAATCCCCCAGGCGATCTCAGCCGGACTTTTAGGCCTTACAAACAGCCCGGTGATCATCCTGCTGATCATGAACGTAATCCTGCTGATCGCAGGCACATTCATGGACGTAACCCCTGCAATTCTGATCTTCACCCCACTGTTTTTACCGATCGTAAAGACCTTCGGAATGCACCCGGTTCACTTCGGCCTGATCCTGGTATACAACCTCTGTATCGGCAATATCACTCCTCCGGTAGGAAATACCTTGTTTGTGGCTATTAAAGTCGGAAAGACGACCCTGGCCAAGGTTATGCCTTATATGCTGATGTTCTATGTATCAATTTTAGTTGGTTTGATTTTAGTAACTTATATTCCGGCGGTCAGCATGGCGCTTCCTACTATGGCTGGGCTGATTAAATAAATGCTTCCGGTTCCCATTCATAGATTTTACTTTAAAACGTCAGGGCACCTTTAAAAATGCCCTGACGTTTTACTGCCAATCCTCACATCACTCTTGTAACGCTTCCCCATACCTCTAAATATAAAAAATAAGTTTCGTATTTCCCCTAACAAACTTATTTTCTTTTACTTATCTATCCAGTACACAGCCGGGAATAACCGGGAAGCAGTGCGGGCGGCAGACAAGCGGTTGGAACTCGTCTGGAAGCCGTTAGCGGTTCTTGGTTTGCAAGGGCGGACAGAGGCGGGCAGAAACTGAAAACCGAATCAGTTTCTGAGGTGCCCGCTGAGAGGTGAAGTCCATAAAGAGTTCACCTCGAATGGGCACCGCACCGCCTCTGTCCGTCCTTGCGGACCTAGAGTGTGTTTGAAAATTCATTTCCGCCATCTGCACGTCCCACTTTGCGGGAGATTTGCCCCGAATTCAGGTTACATAGCCCGCTATGCGCCCTTCATTCGGGACAAATCTCCCACAAATTGTGACGCACATCTGACAGAAAGCAATTTTCAAACACACTTTTCAAACACACTCTAGAACCGCTTACGGCTGGAAGCCGAATTCCAACCGCTTGTCTGCCGCCCGCACTGCTTCCCGGTTATTCCCGGCGTAACTTCCGCCAACGAATAAGAAAATCCCTCTTATTCCCCCACAGCCTGCGGCGCCTTCGCCACTTTTCCATCCGCCAGCACACCGACTGCCACGCCTCCTACCAGCGCCCAGAACGCAGAACCGATCCCCAAAATCGTAATTCCGCTCATCCCAATGATAAAAGCCGCAAACGCCCCGGTTTTATAAAGTCCGGTTCCAAATGCATCCTTCAGCGCATTAATTAGGATATTGATCATTGCCAATCCCGCCAGTAGGGATACCAATGCGCTTGGCAGTCCGGCCACGATGCCCAGGGCATAACTGGCCAGAACTCCAAATATAATCAGGCCGATTCCATTCAAAACCGCGCCACCGTAACGGTATTCCTTGGGCCCGTTGCCATCGGCTGCAATGATGGCCGTCATGGGGCCTGCGATATTGGCATTGTGGCCGCCGAAAAAGGAGGTCACGATCCCGCCGATTCCCGATGCGATGGTCATGCCGTTGACGGGAACCTGATAGCCTGCCCCTTTTAAAACGCCGATGGCCTGGGCATTTTCAGCCCCGATCACCAGTACGGCCAGAGGGATGGACACCGACATGATGGTTCCCGGATTGAGGACAGGAACCACAAACATAGGTCCTGCCAGGCCATAATCCGACACTTCAAAATGGAATTGTCCCCGCACAACAGCCGCCAGAATCCCAAAAACCAGGGACCCCAGCACAGGAGGGATCTTTTTAGTGATCATTGGCGTGATTAAAAACGCACAGATACAAACAGCGCCGACCACAATATCAGCCTTGGCATTCAGCACGATTCCCGTACCGTATTTCATAAATACGCCTGCAATCATTCCCATCACAATGGGCAATGGAATCCAATCCATGATTTTCTTCACCCAGCCTGTGATTCCCAGCAGGAATACCAGGATTCCAGCGACCAGGAACGCCCCCGCCGCTTCATTAAAACTATAGCCGGAAATGGCCATTCCCACCATTGCCACGCCCGGAATCGACCAGGCGCCCACGATGGGCATCTTATAATACAAGCCCAGGAAAAAGCTTAAAAGCCCGCCCGCAATATATACGGTGGATACCCAGGACAAGGTCTGGGCCTGTGTAAAACCAGCGTTCTGCCCCGCCTGGAATGCCAGAATCGCAGGCCCGGTATAGGCAAAGGCCAAAGCCACCAGCGCCCCGCTGACCGTACCGGCATTCACTGCTTTCTTAAAATCCCGGATTCCGGATTTGAAACCCGGACCCGGTTCTATCATGTTCATCTTTCTTCCACCCAATGTTAACCCCTCCCCTCTCAAATCAGAGATAATCTTCTCTGACCGGTGAAAATACGTCCATGTTCACTACCGTTTGATTTCCGATCACCGCCAAATCATGATGGGCATTGGGCGGAATCCTGACCATATCCCCCGGCTTCATCACCACTGTTTCCTCTCCGACCGTCACCTCGCACTCCCCTTCCAGGATGCAAAGAAGCTGTTCGTGGGGATGGGAATGGGGAAATGGGGGAAATCCCGGTTCAATGGTGTTCAGCACCAGCATCACATTATCCCCGGAAAAAACCTGCCGGACTGCTGTTTCGTGAAATGGTTTCTTTTCAATACTGCTCCAGTTTGCAATTTCCATTCGTTTCTTCTCCTCTCATCATCCCATATTCCGTTGGGCCAGCCATTTGGGCATCAGCTCTTCATCCACTTTTTTCCTGACAGACGGCACACGCTCCAGCAGATACGCTTTCAGCTCCCTGCTCATATTGATTCCGCCCACGGCTCCGTCAAATGCCACCAGGTTCCGGCAGCCGCTCATTTTCATGGTCAGGTTCACAGCAGTAGGCAGATCAGGAGCGATCAGGGAATCTTTCGTATATCCGGCATTCTGTTCGTCCATATCAAAGACTTCCTTCAGCTTTTCCCCCACAATGATGGATGGAATCTGGGCTGAGAAGAACCCTCCCGGATATCCCTTACAGGAATAGTTATTAATCATCGCTTTTAAAGCGCTGCTGACCTTTGGAACCTCTTCCACATTGGTCTTACCGTCCTCATCGTAACACTGTTCCGTATAGAAAGAGTAAGGCGTTACCGGCTGATCCAGGTCAAATGGATCAATGCCGATCTGCAGAAATGCAGCGAATATCAGTCCTCCGGCTGAGACGTATGACAAAGGCGCATGGCAGTCCAAAATGGCGATGCATCCCACATCCTCCAGCTCATTGAGAAGGGTTATCAATTTTCCGTATTCCTCCAGCATCTTTTTCGTGGATCTTTCATTTAACAGAATCAGGTCATTGTCCGCATCCACACCCATGATTCCGTTGGGCGATACCTTTAACATGACGGAAAACAGCATCTTTTTCTGGACAAAATCCGATTCATAGATAGATCGGGCCACGAAATTGCCTCCCCTTGGCCCCAGGTTGTAATGATAGGTGGAACGGGTCTCTATCCTGGCATAGGACATGCCAAATGGCTTCATAATCCGGTCGATTACCCGGTGGAAATGCAGTTCTCTCACGTCCGTGTTGTGCACGTGGATAATCCAGTCCGCATCGTAAACGTCGCTCAGGCCGTAAAGCGTTCCGATCTTGGTTTCTATGGGAATTCCCTTCATCAGCGGTGTGACGTTCTTCGCCTTGCCATTAAAATAGGTATCCAGTTCAAATTTTTTAATGAACAGCTCGCTTTCCCTGTAGCGCAGTCCATTTCCGGCTCTCAGGCGGATATCCGATGTTCCGGTCCGTTTCTCCACCTCATCCCTGATTGTGCGCAGAAGTTCCGCATACGGTTCCCCTCCTGCCAGGGTGAAGCCATGGTGGGAGGCCAGGATATTGACGCTGTCTCCCGGTTTCACTTTTGAAAAGTCAACTCCGGCCAAAGCATTTTCTGCGGCCTGTCTGACCGATTCCCTGGTGAGGGGAATTGCCTCTTCCAATTCCGGAAATAACTCCTTCATTTGAACGGAGGTCATATCCGGCAGTTCTGCAGCCCTCATGGCGATCTCTTCCGGAGCGATGGTGTACGGGGATCTGATCGGCGCAGCCGGAGCGATGGTTGTACGGTTATTCATGTCCAGCCCCCCTTTCCAGTCCTTTTTCCACACATTTTTCGCAAAACTCCATATCATCTTTAAAATGATACGTTTCATCATACTCTTCCTTAACGCCTTCATCCATGGTCCACAGCGTGGATGTCAGGCCGTACCACTGGTATCCCGGCGCTTTTCCCGGGTCAATTCCTGCGGCATTCAGCATGCGCAGCGGCGTCTCCGCGCAGCAGCATTTACACCCGGTCCGTATCCCGGTCATTCTCGCCAGGTCAATAGGCGTCCTGGCTCCTGCCAGAATGGCGGCAGCCGCTTCTTCCGCCTTCGTCCTGGTGCAGACGCAGATTTCCATCTTGGGATAGAAATGGGCCTTTAAACAGAGAGCTTCTATCTCCCCTGCATCATATTTCGAAGGATCACAGTAAATGGTTCTGGGGGTTTTCAGCGGCTCCATCGCCACAGCGTCCTTGGGGCAGTGTTCCACGCAGGAAGAACAGCCCACGCAGTATTCCTCCTCCAAAACAGGTTTTTTATGCACAAAACATATTGCATCCGCCGGGCAGACTTTGGAACAAAGGGTGCAACCGATACATTTCGATTCATCAAATACGGCTTTTGCCTTAACTACTTTCATGCCCTCCTCCTTTCTTTTCATGTATGCGATACGTATTTATGTTTTCGTGTTCGCATTTAAAGTTCACGTTTCATATTCGCGCTGCGCATTCACATCTCATGTTTAAACATGGCTTCGTGTTTCCACCCGCCTTTTATCTTCTGCCTGAGCACATCGGCGATTTCCCGGGCTGTTCTGTATTTATTAAATCCCCTGTCCAAATTGGAAATCAGAACCTCCATAGCTATCCTCACCTCATCGTTGGGCCCCGGCAGGGATACGATTCCGGCATTCCCGCACTCACCGGCCGCTATCCTGATCCCTTCTTTCACATGCCGCCCGGTTCCCTTCTGGTATTTCACCAGCCATGGAGTGGCCGCACAGGGATCTAAACGGGTGACTGCCTCCACAGTAAAGTCCTTATCTTCCGCTCCCACTCCCCCGGTTGTAATGATCAGGGAGTATCCGTCGTCCATGGCTTCCCGAATCGCTTTGCAGATTTCATCACAGTCGTCGGCTATGGGCGGTTTAATCACGGTATCGTATCCTTTTTTCTCCAATACCTCTGCAATATAGGGTGAATTTGTATCTTTTATCATGCCGCTCTGCACCTCAAATCCCGTGGGAAAGATGCATACCCTCTTTTCAAATGCTTTCCGCACCGTTTCACCCAATTCATAAGTATTGTCCAGAACCTCGTCCACGTCCTCCGGCTCCAGGGCGATCAATCCCAGCACCCCGTTGGAATGGATGACAGAACGGTCCGTCAGGGAAAATCCGTCCACTTCCTTTAAAGTGTCCAAAATGGCCTTTTCTTTTCCGGCGATCTGCCTTGCATCCACCGTCTCTTTGAGGATATCCAAGGTTATATGATTGGGGCGGACATCGACCACCAGGACATTTTCCGGTTCCATGCCAAGGACTTTTGCCACGTTCCGGGCCACCTCGTTGAGATCCACATGGTCGGTCACGATATTTTCAATCCAAAGTTCCTTTTTCTCCAGTAAGTTCATGGTGAAACCTGTTTGTTCCGCCTTTTTCCGGATGTTGATCACATCAAATTTCAGATCCAGCACAGGCGCATCCACAATATCCCGGCCAATGCAGATCATATCCACACCGGTATGGCAGAGGGCGGGAATCTCTTCTATTTTCACATTTCCCGCAAATGCGGTCTTCACCTTGTCTTTTGCATGGAGGAAGGCCAGGGTTTCCATAACCTGCTCAATATCCTTTGGCTCTCCCGTATCAATCATCAATATAGATGCCCCATGGGCGCAGGCCGCAGCTGTTTCCTGCCGGATCTGGCCCTGTTCATTTCTCAACTGGACGGCTATGGTGTGGTTTTCCAGTTTTTTGGCCGCATCCAGCGCGGCTTCTATGGATCCGAACATCCTGATATAGTTTTTATCCAGGTATACGAACGGCGGATCGGCAATTCTGATTTTGACGCCCGCCTGTAAAATCGCATGTTTCAGGGACGGTCTCAATTCCATGGGCATCTTTTTGAACGATCCGCACACGATTTCCGCCCGGTTCCCGGCCAGTTCCACCGCCTTTTTTGCCGCGGTTGACACCCCGGAGGCCTTGGAAATCAAACCGATGATCCTGTCTTCCGCCATGGCGGTCTGCTTAGGGGTTCCGCGAAGCATCATGATCGTTTCATTGGCGCGGACGGACATTCCGTCACGGACATTGGCAGCCGCCTCCATTCCCAGTTCCCGGGCCATGTCTTCGGCCTGTGCAATTCCAAAAATGACGCCCTCTCTGGTGTTGGAGACTGCCGAAGTGACCTCATAGTCCGCCATATCTTCAAAAATAATGTCACGAATGTCCTTAAATGGTTCCATCTTATCCATCTGCTTCTCCTTGTCTATTTCCTGATTATCTCATCGCATTCCTGAAGATGCTGTCTCATGCTGTCTCTGGCGGCGCCAGCATCTTTGGATTTAATGGCGTCCACCACCTTTACCAACTGGGGAATCGCTATTTTTTCTGCGATTTCCAGGGTGCAGCACCTGGGGTAAAACCTGACGATCACAGTGCTGATATCCCGGATGAGCTGGTAGAGCATCTGGTTGGAGGATGCCTTGGCGATCATAAAATGGAACTTTACATCCAGATCGATGTATTCCTCGATCTGGATTCCGGGTTTTTTCATCAGCCAGACGGTATTTTCCAGCTCTCTGACCTGTTCCGGCTCTGCATTGACCGCCGCCTGTCCTGCTGCTTCTGTTTCCAAAAGGATTCTGACATCCATGATCTCGCTCTGCTTGATTGTATTCAGTTGGATCATGATGCAGAGGGGATCCACAAAGCAGCCGCGCACCTTTTCCACAATAAATGTACCGCCGTTGCGTTTTTCCACAATTTTCGACGCTTCCAGTCCTTTTAACGCCTCCCTGACCGTGGTCCTGCTGACAGCCAGCATCTCCGCCAGTTCCCCTTCCGCAGGCAGTTTATCCCCGGCATGCATTTTAGAGAAAATCATTTCCTCTATGGCGTCTTTTACCTTTTCCGAAACCTTCGTCTTATTTGGTGGGTTCACAGCTTTAATTTCCTTTCACCTCTTTTACAAGAGCCTTAAATGTCCTGATGAACTCCACCGCATCGATACTCAGCGCCACTCCCGCAAATCCGTCCGCCAGGTTCTTCCTGGCTGCCGCCACATCCGGAGAGAAGCTGATGGCCGGTTTTCCCGCATCTTTACATGCCTTCAAAATGCGGGCGCGGGCCTCTAAAAAATCGGGATGGGTGAACTGTCCCGATATTCCCATATCCGTGGAAAGATCATAAGGGCCCAGGAAAATGCCGTCAATATCGGGAACCTGCATCACCTCTTCGATATGGTTCAGCAGCCCCACCGTCTCGCACTGGGGAATAATCAGCACGTCTTCATTCACCTCTTCATAAAATTCGTTGAGGCGTCCTGCGCTCCTTTGGGCCCATCCTGAATTTCTGGCATAAGGGAAACAATGCTTTCCTTTGGGAGACAGCCGTCCCTGCTCCACCAAAAGGCGGATCTCTTCCATGTTCTCCATGCAGGGAACAATGATGCCCTTAGCGCCGCAGTTGATCATTCTATGTAAGGACGGACGGGTATAATCCGGCACCCGCACCACCGGCGTGATGCCTCCCGTCTCCGCCGCCCGGATATAGTCCATGGTATCCTGGACACTGAAAGGCCCATGTTCCGTATCGATCACCACAAAATCCAGACCGGCCAGGCCAAGGCATTCAATCGATGTGCCTCCCCCCAACTGTGCTACGGTCCCCACAACCGGCTCCCCCCGCTTAATTTTCTCTTTTAATCTGTTTGCCATCTCTTTCCCTCCTGAATGATATTGTTAAAACTTCATTGTCGCCCGGCCGTTTAGAAGTTTTGGGGCCGCATGACAGTCTTTCTAATACAACCGGCATTGTATTTTGCAGTTTGTATTACAATTTATATTATATAAATTAAATTATAATACTTTATATGCGTATATTACAACATTCGCATGGTAATGTCAACAGATTATGGATGTTTTTCCAATACAAATATTATTTTTATTATCAATATTTTATAATTGTATTATAATAATGGCCGAAGTTTCTATATAATTGATACAAAAATGCTATTGATCTCATAAAAATCATATATTATAATGAATTAAGATTGAAATACAAATCTGAATAACTAATTTTATCCTACTGCAGTATCGCAAAATATTTTATTGGTAAATTATGGGAGATGGAAGTTTGCGGCCGTCCAGCAGCTGGTTCTGCATCGGCGGCCCTTTTCATTTAAACCGGTTCACATAGGGGAATGGAAATTGGAGGTAATTATGGCATCGAAAGTTAAAGTGGCAGACAAACTAAAAAAAGAAATGCAGGATATGATTCTAAAAAATATGAGGCCAGGGGACAAACTCCCCACGGAGTCGGAGCTGTGCATCCGGTTCAACGCCAGCCGCACATCCGTCCGGGAAGCGCTGCAGGCATTGAGATCTTCCGGGATTCTGGAAAAAAAGGGTGGAGGCACCTATGTCACAGACACCTTTGACGAATGTCTGATCAGCCCTCTCATGGCCATGCTTCAGCTCAATCTGACCGAAGCCGGCGACCTGTTGGAGATAAGACGGATTTTAGAGACGGAAACAGCCGGTTTAGCTGCTAAACGGGCCACAGAAGAGGATATCCGCCAGTTGGAGAACATCGTCTGGATGATGCAGAAACCGGATATCACGCTGGAAGAATTCATCGATCTGGACATAAAATTCCATATGGCGGTCGCCCAGGCCAGCGGCAATTCGGGGCTGCAGATTCTCATAAAGAACATTACGTCCGCGCTGGAAAAGGTCTACCCCCG
>JAGZXV010000192.1 GCA_018378255.1 Clostridiaceae bacterium
GACGGGGTGTGGCTCAGTTTGGCTAGAGTACCTGGTTTGGGACCAGGGGGTCGCAGGTTCGAATCCTGTCACCCCGATTTAAATTTAAGATATTAATTATGCGCGAGTGGCTCAGTTGGTGGAGTACGACCTTGCCAAGGTCGGGGTCGCGGGTTCGAGTCCCGTCTCGCGCTCTTTTTATGCCCAGTATTTGCTGGGCTTTTTTTGTTTTATATTGCATTTGGTGATGTATATTCATCAATATAAGCTTCATAAGTCCTGAAAATCCACTTAAGCTCCTTATTTTTCTATATCTTAATGAAATTTCTTAATGAACATAGTTTTAGAAGGAATACGCCGTCTGCCCTTTTAATACGCCGGGCGTGTGTAATTCCCAAGTTCATACTGTTCATCCAGCCACTGATAAGCCTGTTCAACACCATTTTGAGTAAATTCAAACTCTGAGGATTTCTTTTTTTCATCAGCAGTGGATTCAAAATTATACGGTTCCGGCCATACAGTGGCGAGAAGCACATCGTCACTTTTAATAACGCGGTAACGCATGCCCTTGTAGCTGCCGTAGAAAGGTTCTTTTTTATAGTAGTTTATGGGCACCAGGTCACTTCTGTTTATCATTTTTAACCCCCTGTTTATGACTGTACAAATTTATTATTATTCTGGAATTATAATACCCTATTTGATCTGCAAAATCAATATTCAAACACACTCCAATGGGATTTTAGCTTGCTTTTAGAAAGTTATTATTTGAAATGTAAAATATAAATTATACCTATGAAATTATAATATATATATATTTTACTTATACAATTTTAAAATCTATAATTAAGTTAATTAAATTGGCCGATTTAAATATGAATACGAATTGACATTGTAACAGATTAAAAATACCACAGAAGAGTACAGGGGGTACTATTTATGAATTGGGCGGTTATATCGATTTTAGCATTGGTTGGAATTATTGTTATTGCTAATGTGAGAAATATCAACATTGGCCTGCTTGGAATCGCGGCGGCATTGGTAATCGGTCTGTTGGGCGGGATGAAATTGAAAGATATTTACTCAGGATTTGGGACACAATTATTTTTGCGCATGCTGAGCCTTCAGTGTCTGATCGCAGTAGCAAGAAACAATGGAACTTTAAAAGTAGTGGCTAATTCTATACTGAAAATATGCGGCGGAAAGTTGTTTAAACTCATGCCGGCCATCATTTTTATTGGATGCGGCCTGGCATCCTGGTTTAATTTTGGTTTAAACCAGCTGATGATACCGATTATCATTGCATTGGCATTTGAACTTTCCTATAAAGATCCTATGAAATTGGGATTTGTGATTATCTGCAATGCATTAGCCTTTAATTATTCACCATATACTTCGACAGGAGTCAATGTTCTGAGCAATGTGGAAGGGGCTGGGATGTCGGTCAATATGTGGAGTATGGGAATTGTGCAGTTTATTTGTGGTTTTCTTGTGTTTATCGGTCTGTATTTTTTCTATGGATGGCACAAGGAAAAAGCAGTTGAGATGTCGGAACATGATATTGTAGAGGTGAACTGGAAGAACTGGTTGACAATCGCCGGTTATCTGGTATTCATCATTTTAAATGTATTCTTTAAAATGGATATGATGGTTACGCCTTTGTGTGTGGCCATGATTCTTCTCATGGTGGGGGCAGCTGATACTAATGCATTTATGAAGAGTATCCCTTGGGGAACCCTGATCATGCTTGGAGGTATGGCGGTTATGGTTGGCGTAATTGACGAAGTAGGAGGTATTGCCTTAATTTCCTCTGGCATCTCCGCTGTATCCAGTAAGGGTACGGCCCCGGCTGTATTGGCGCTGTTATGCGGATCCATGTCCACCGTATCATCCGCAAATGGGGTGGTTATTCCAACTATGATTGCAGCTATTCCGGATATTTCCCAGTCGATTGTAGGAGTGGATATGCAGGCGCTGATCTATGCAGTCGGAATCGGAGCTTTCGGAACAGCTATTTCCCCTCTTTCCACTGTTGGCGGTATGATTATGGCTGCTCATGGAACCTGCTATAATCCAAGCGAAAAAGAGCGTCAGGGATTGTTTAATAAACTGTTTGTTTTTACATTTATATCTATTGGCAGTATTTGTATATTGGCGCTTGTCGGACTGTTCCGGTTACATATTTTCGGATAATAAGGAAGAGGTGATATTTAAATGGACAGAAAAACAGTTAATTGGATTGGCGAAGACGGTTTAAAATGGGGAGCAGTTTTAGAAATCTCAGGATATAAGCCGGTAATCAGTGAATTATATTATGAAAAAGATCATGATAAATGTGTTGTGGCAGGGCCGCTTTGGCCTGAAGTTTTTGTGACGACGGGAATCCGGAAACCTACTGCAGAAGGAGATAGGCAGAGCCTGGTAAGGAGCAGGGAAGAGTTCTATGAGATGAGATGGAATACCTATGCGGATGACCCTATGGGGAGAACACAGGAGATCAGAAGGTATAAAGGAGAGTTCCATGCAAAAAATCTTACGGTCAGGCAGCGGGGACACAGGATTGAAGCCGAATTTGACGGACTTTCTATGGGTGTGTTTTCGGGGACATACAGGATTACTTTTTATGAAAAAAGCAATCTGATAAAATCTGAGGCTATTGCCAGTACACGGGAGGAATCTTTAGCCTATTTATACTGCGGAGGTTTTTATGGTTTCCATTTGGGGCAATTATATTATAGGACTCTTGAGCGGGAAATGGTAAAAGAGTATCCCCGAAGACCTCTGCGTTCTGATGACAGGCGAACCAATGGGGTAGTGCGTGTGAACGCAAGAAACCGCATCCTTACTTTGAAACAGGAAGTGGGGGCAGTGGCGGTATTTCCTCCGCCACACAAATTCTTCTGGGCACGGCAGAATGAAAACTGTGTGGGATATAACTATTATTATAGAAATGCAGACGATATGATTTCGATGGGAGTCCGCCATAATGAACGCCACGAAGCGGATGGTGACCGATGGGCCTGCTATAATGCGCCGGCGGGCACCTGGCAGCATATGCCTTTTTTTATGGCAGTTTCCGCGGATGGGGCCGAAACATGCAGGGAACTGGCTATGAGATATACGAACCATGATGTTTTCCGTTACCAGGAGGGATATAAGCGGATGCTGGGGCATTTCCACATGTCTTATCATACGTTTTGGGAACAGGATCCTCACAAAGAACAGGATTGGATGAAACTGTTTAAAGAGATGGGCTGTGATATTGCGATGCTCTGTGATTTTTGGGTTGATGGAGAACAGGATGATAACAGAGACGCCAGAAGGCTGGATCAACTGAGATACTTTGAAGCGTGCCGGATGCACAGCAATGAAAATTTTCTCATTGTTCCGGCAGAAGAGATTGCAGAAAGACCCAATACGGGCCAAAAGGGAGCGATTCCCGGGCACACCATGTTTGTGCCCTCGAAACCGACCTTGTATTCACGACACCGGGAAAAAGACCAGCCTTTTTCAGAGGAGACGCCTGAGGGGACTTATTATCACTGGGATACTCCGGAAAGTGTAATAGAGATGTGCCGCCGTGAGAATGCATTTATATTCCTTCCGCACCCCGAGACGAAAGCGAATGACGGATATCCGATGTCATTTGAAGATGAAGAATTTTATAATGATCCCTTGTACTGGGGAATGGGTTTCAGATATCTGCCCAGCGATTGGTCCATGGAACGCCTGATTGATGGACGGGTGAGCAGCGTATGGGATGATATGAACAATAAATCTGGGTTTCCAAGATATATTATGGGAGAACTGGATACTTATGAGAAAGAAATGAGGTGGGATATGTACGGCGATATGAATGTCACATATGTGAAGCTGGACAGAATTCCATCGGCGGAGGACTGGACGCCGTTGATTGAAACCTTAAAGGCAGGAGAAGCCTATGTGACTACCGGAGAGATTCTTTTGGAAGACTGCCGGATCGGAGATGGAAATGCAGCTGCTGTGGTTAGCTTTACCTTCCCTATGGAATTTGCAGAAGTTGTTTATTCCGATGGAATAAGGGTGGATTCAGTACGAATGGATTTAAGCGATACTCATCCGTTTGAAAGCCGCAGACTGCAGTTTACATTTCCCAAAGGGATGAAATGGGCGAGAATTGCTGCATGGGATGTGGCTGGCAACGGGGCATTTCACCAGCCGGTATTTATATAGAAATTGCATTTGCAGAGGGCACGGGTTAAAATAGTCATATAGGATGTGAGAAAATATGACATTATACCAGATTCAGTATTTCAGGGCAGTTTGTTTAAATGGAAGCGTTACAGAGGCGGCGAAGGAGATGAATGTCAGCCAGCCGGTTATTTCTGTAGCCATAAAGTCCCTGGAAAATGAATGTAAAGTTCTGTTGTTTCAAAGATATAAGAGAAAATTAACTCTTACAAAAGAGGGGGAGAAGCTGTTTGCCCTTTCCAATGAAATCGTGATGCAGATGAATGCTTTGCAAAACCGTATGGAGGAAATGAAGAGTAAAAAGAGGCCGGTGAATGTTGGGGTGTCCCCCATGGTGGGAGGAACTTATTTCCCTAAGTTCATCATGGCATTTAAAGAGGAATATCCGGATATAGAGGTATCGATAGAAGAAAGACGATCAAAACAGATGTTTGATCTGATCAGAAAGGAGAACTTGGATCTGGCTTTTGCTCTGATTCGGCACGATGAGCCTGAGGATATCGGAAGCTGTCTGCTGAAAAAGACCGGTTTCCAACTGGCTGTGAATAAAGAACATTCCCTGGCAGAGGCTGACACCGTTAAAATGCAGGACCTACAGGGGATGCCCATTGTACTATATAAGGACAACCGGAGCATGAAGAAGCGGTTTGAAGATAACGGAGTGGAGCTGAACGTGGTTTTGTCGGTGGATCAAATCTATACCATGAAGAGTTATGCCATAAGCGGAATGGCTGCTACGATCCTTTTGAAGGACATGATCAAGGCGGAAAAGGATATCATAGGGATACCGCTGGAACCGTGCATGGAGGCCGACGTGGGGCTGATGTGGAAAAAGAATAGAAACATGTATTCCAATGCCATGATTTTAATGGAGTATGCAAAAAAGAATTTTTGCCAGTGAGATTAAGCAGTAATGTTTTACCTGGAAATGGGGAGAGGGGGATTGGATGAACCTTGTGCAGTTAAACTATTTTATCAGTGTTTGTGAAAAAAAGAGTATTTCAGAGGCGGCCAGGGAACATAAGGTAACACAGCCCTGTATTACCAATGCTCTCCATGAATTGGAAAAAGAATATGAAATTCCGCTGTTCTTTAGGTATAAAAATCACCTGACGCCTACTCAGGAAGGGAAGGAATTGCTGGCGTATGCAGTACCGCTGTGCCGGACGGTGAAAAGGGCGGAGCATTTATTCGAGGTGGGAGAAAAAATAAAGCGGATACGGATCGGAATCCCGGGGCGTTTGAGCGGGATGATTTCGCCGTCTCTATTTTCCCGGTTCAGAAAGGAATATCCTGGTATTGATTTGGAATTCGCTGAATTTCCTTCTGCAAACATTGCTGAGGCAGTGATAAAAGACGAATTGGATTTCGGTATCGTGATACTGAAGAGTGAAATAGAGAAACACATGAAGACGTATGAGTTTTGCGAAGTGAAAATGAAACTCTGCGTCCATAAGGATAATCCGCTGGCAATTCTTGATAAAGTAACACCTCAGGATATAGGCGGTCAGCCCATAATCTCTTTGCAGGGCGGAGGATTTAAAAATGACTTTTTTACGGCCAAAATGCAGGAGTGCGGGATTGAGCCCAACATCCTGCTGAGGACGAACCAGGTGATTACCATGATAGAATTTATCAGACAGAATCTGGCCATCGGTTTTTTATTTGCGGATAATGTGTCGGCTTATCCAGAAATTGTATCTTTGGATACCAGCTGGCAGTTTGCAGCTCCGGTCGGACTGATTTGGGCGGAAAATAAACGGATGTCAAGGGAAGAAATACTGTTTGCAGAATATGTAAAAACATATCCGTGGTAGGAAATGCAGGAAGGAGAACATGATAGACATGGATTACTATGAAGAAGCGTTAAAACTGCATGAACAGGCGAAAGGAAAGATAGAGATAACCAGCAAAGTCCCTTTAAACAGCAGGGATGATATGAGCAGGGCCTATACGCCTGGAGTTGCACAGCCCTGTACTGAAATACATAAGGCGAAAAAGAACGTGTACAAATATACGGCAAAGGGCAATCTGGTCGCGGTGGTAACGGATGGAACCGCAGTTTTGGGTTTGGGTAATATCGGTCCGGAAGCGGCCCTTCCGGTTATGGAAGGAAAGGCAGTTCTGTTTAAAGCGTTCGGCAATGTTGATGCATTTCCTATCTGCCTGGATACGACGAATGCGGAAGATATTATCAGGACAGTAAGATATCTGGCACCAGTCTTTGGGGGAATTAACCTGGAAGACATTGCATCTCCAAAATGTTTTGAAATAGAAGCCAGGCTGGAGGAAGAACTGGATATACCGGTATTTCATGATGACCAGCATGGGACTGCAATTGTTGTGACGGCAGCCCTCATGAATGCCTTAAAAGTTACAGGCAAGTGTATGGAATCCATAAAAGTGGTGCTGAACGGGCCGGGAGCAGCGGGTACGGCCATCATAAAAATGCTCATAAATGCAGGTGTGAAAAATATCCTGGCCTGTGATGAGTACGGAATTCTTTATAAAGAGAGGGAAAAGGGGATTAAGGACCATAAAGTGATGCTATGTGATATCACAAACTCTGAGGGAAAGAGGGGGACATTGGCGGATGCGGTTGTGGGTGCCGATGTTTTCATTGGTGTATCGGTGGGCGGGGCCCTGACGCCGGAGATGGTTAAAACTATGAATCAGGACCCGGTGGTCTTTGCCCTGGCAAATCCGGTCCCGGAAATCATGTATGAAACGGCCATTGAAGCTGGGGTGAAAGTCATGGGAACCGGCCGTTCGGACTTCCCAAACCAGATCAATAATGTGCTGGCCTTTCCTGGAATTTTCCGTGGAGCATTGGATGCAGGAGCCAGAGATATTAATTATGATATGAAACTGGCCGCCGCCGCTGCAATCGCGGACCTGGTGGAGCCGGAAAAGCTGTGCGCCGAATATATTATCCCTTCCGTGTTTACACCTGCAGTGGCCCGATATGTGGCTGAAAGGGTAAAAGAGGCGGCGATCAGGTCGGGGGCTGTGAGGAAATGAGGGAATTGGGATTTAATTGGTGAAAGTTACGCAGGAAAGCGGGACGAGGGGACGGAGGTTGGGCTGGTTTTCTCTGACACAAGTAATTAAAAGAAAATTTAACATCAAGCGTCAAGCCATTTTCGAAAATGGCTTGACGCTTTAATGTAAATCCCCAAGCTATTTACATCAAATCTCCATGTCATATATTTAAAATCCCCCACATTAAAACCAAAATTCCATTTCAATCAAACGCTTGTTTCTCTTTCTCATCCTCTTTCCTCAAAATCTTTATAATCCGCAGCGTACCCAGTACCCAGCCTGTAAGAAGGGAAAACCGATCCTGTCCTCCGCCCCAGGTTTTCCCTTCTTACAGGCGTAACTTCCGCCAATACCCCAAATAAAGACTTCCAAGCAACAAAAAAAGCAGATAACGGGAATCGAACCCGCCTCCCCAGCTTGGGAAGCTGGTGTTCTACCGATGAACTATATCTGCATGTTAATAGTATAGCACTATTTCTTGTAAAATCAAGGATTTTGTACTATAATATCCTAGATTATGCAAAAAACGGGAGGAAGAGATGGCTGGGATAGGGACATTGATTAATGTGACCGCAATTGTGGTTGGGACAACGTTAGGTTTACTGATTAAAGGCGGACTTCCTCAGCGCTTTCAGGATATTATTATGACAGCGGCCGGTCTGGTGACCACTTTTATCGGATTATCAGGGGCTTTGGCCGGATTGCTGACGATAGAAGGAAATGGGCTGGCCACACAGAATACCATGCTGATTATAGGAGCGCTTTTTATAGGGGCGCTTCTTGGTGAATGGATTAATATTGAACAGAAGCTGGAATATGTGGGGGAGTGGTGCAGGTCCAAAATTTCTTCACAGAACCAGGGGACAGGCACGTTTGTAGAGGGATTTGTGACCAGTTCCCTTTTGTTTTGCGTTGGCGCTATGGCTATTGTGGGGGCGCTGGAAGATGGTTTGAACCATAATTTCAGCACGCTTTTTGCAAAATCGGTGATTGACGGCGTGGTGGCTGTGGTATTTGCCGCCACATTAGGGATAGGTGTCTATTTGTCGGCGCTGGCGGTTTTTATCTATCAGGGGAGCATTACTGTGCTGGCCGGGATCATCAGGCCCTATCTGAGTGAAGGTGTGATTGGACAGATGTCCTGTGTGGGATCGATTTTGATTTTTGCATTGGGGATCAATATGATATTTGATAAAAAACTAAAAATTGGAAATTTGCTCCCGGCAATGTTTATTCCATTGATTTATCAATTGATAATGCATTTATTGGGGATATTATAACAGAAGAAAAAAGTTACTTAAAGGAGACCGATTGATGAAGACAGAATATGCCCAGGAGTTTAAAGAGGAAATTAACGCATTTAAGGAAATGACAGAACGGTTTTATAATCAGGAAATTACGGCTAAAGAATATAAAGGGTTTTCAGGACGATACGGAAGTTATGCCCAGAGAGGCGGGAATGCGAGTATGCTGCGTCTGAGAATGACTGGCGGCCGGATTACAAAAGATAAACTGAAATTTTTAACAGACTGTATGGAACAGTATAAAATTACCAAGGTACACCTCACCACCTGTCAGACCATACAGCTTCATAATCTGGATGGGCTGACGGCCGGAGAGATTATGGTAAAGGCTGCCGACCATGATATAATTACATGGGGCGGCGGAGGGGATTTTCCGCGGAATGTCATGGCATCCCCATTGTCCGGCGTGGAGCCGGGGGAATATTTTGATGTGATGCCTTATGCCCAGGCCGCTGCGGACTATCTGCTCAGTTTTATTAACAAGGTCAAGCTGCCGCGTAAGCTGAAGGTGGGATTTTCCAATTCAACGGCCAATGAGACCCATGCTACGTTCCGGGATTTGGGATTTGTGGCTACGAAGGAGGGCAGGTTTGATGTATACAGCGCCGGCGGATTGGGAGCAAATCCGAGACCGGGCCTCTGTGTGGCGAAAGGGATCAGGCCGGAAAAGGTTCTTTATTATATAAAAGCGATGGTGGAAACATTTATCGCTTATGGAAATTATGAAAACAGGGCAAAAGCCAGAACCAGATATATGCAGATCACGTTGGGACAGAAAAAATATATTGCGGCTTACCGGGAGAAATTGGATGAAATATTGGAATCCGGTGAGGATCTGGATTTGAAGCTCATCGTTCATCCTGTGGATAAGACAGGAGATGGGAGCGTTATTTCGGACAGACGTATAATCAGTCAGAAACAGGAAGGGCTGTATACTGTTTGGTATCATCCGGTGGGCGGAACTCCGGAACCGGAAAAATGGAAAGAAATCTATGAAGTGGTTAAGGATATGGATCAGGTGGAACTGAGATTATCTCCTGATGCGGATCTCTATATCATCAACTGTACCGGGGATGAGGCAAGACAGGTGCTTGAAGTGACCTCAGACGGGGCCAGGGACTTATTTGAATCTTCCGTTGCCTGCATCGGAGCGTCGATCTGCCAGGTAGGAATCAGGGATTCCCAGAACCTGATGGCAGTGCTGACAAAGGAGATGAGGAAAATGGACTTTGGAGACGGCGTTCTGCCTAAAATCCATATATCCGGCTGTCCTTCCTCCTGCGGAACCCACCAGATCGGAACGCTTGGCTTCCATGGCGGAGTGAAATTGATTGATAAGGTTCCGGTTCCTGCATTTACCCTTCATGTAAATGGATGCCCGGAAGAGGGCAGGGAACGTTTCGGTGACAACTGGGGCGTGATTCTGGAAGAGGACATTCCTGCATTTTTGAAAGAAGTGGGAGAGGCGGTTTCCAGGGAAAGAACGACTTTTGAGAGATGGTTTACCGGACACAGGGATGAGTTAAAAACCATAGCCGGTAAATATTTGAAATAGGGTTTTAAGGATGGAGGATGAGTAAATGCAGTTTGCAAAGCGTATGGACCGTTTTGGAGAAGGGATATTTTCGAAATTGCTGGAAATAAAGAGGCAAAAACAGGAACAGGGTGAGCGCGTAACGGATTTGAGCGTAGGCGCGCCAAACATTCCTCCTGCAAGGCATATAAGGGAGGCACTTTGCCAGGCGGCTGCCAGGGAAGATAACTATATCTATGCGATTAATGATCAAAGTGATCTGATGGAGGCGGTGGCCTTGTGGTACAGGAACCGTTACCAGGTGGAGCTGGATCCTAAAACAGAGATTTGTTCTCTGCTGGGTTCCCAGGAAGGGCTGGCCCACATCGCGATGACCATTGTAGATGAAGGAGATCTGGTGCTGGTGCCGGATCCCGGTTATCCTATTTTCGGAATCGGCCCCTCCCTTGCGGGCGCGGTTCTGGAAACCTATCCTCTGACGGAAGAGAACGGCTATGTGCCGGATCTGGAGGCGCTTTCCAAAGCGGCGGACCGGGCGAAGTTCATGATCGTTTCCTATCCCATGAATCCGATCTGCAAATGCGCGCCGGAGGGATTCTATGAGAGGCTGGTGCGGTGGGCGGCAGAGCACAATCTGGTGCTCATCCATGACAACGCCTATTCGGATATCATTTTCGACGGAAGGCGGGGAGGCTCCATTCTGGCGGTACCCGGTGCGAAAGAGGTCTGCGTGGAATTTTTCTCCCTGTCCAAGACCTATAACTATACCGGGGCGCGGATGAGCTTTCTGGTGGGGAACCGGGAAATCATCGCCGGCTTCAAAAGACTCCGCTCCCAGATCG
>JAGZXV010000193.1 GCA_018378255.1 Clostridiaceae bacterium
AGGATGAAGAAGAGATATTTATGGAGAATGGGGAAGAGCTTTTCCAGGAGGACCGGGAAGAGGGAGAAGAGGATGGAGAACCATATGGGGACAAGCATGGGGATGGAGTAAGACCTAAGAGCAGACCTGGAATCAGAGATCAAAAGGTGGGCAGGCGGTTTGGCAAGGCAGCCCGGAGGCTTAGAAATCTGTTCATACTTCCTGGATTTTCCGGTGAAGAGACGGTATTAAGGCCCAGGCGCCAGCATCATTTTTTCAGAAATATCTGGAACTTGATCCTGGCATGTGCGGCGTTTGCCGTAAAAGGGGTTGTGTTATGCTGTATCGCTCCCATTTTCCTGTTTTTGGCATTTATGGTAGTCATGTTTGGGACTTTGATAGTGCTGGTGGTTATGGGGTATCCGTTAATTGGAGCAGCTGTCATGACACTTGGCGGACTTATCAGCGGTTTTGCCTTTATCTGGTTTATATGGGACATTTTATTTTCTAAGAAAGCGGGGAAGCAGGAATGAGTGTGAGAAAAAGATTAGTCATCGCTTTCATCATTGGTTTTTTAATGATGGGAATAGGCGGCGGGATTTCCTTTGCGGAATTTTCTTCTTTCCGTTACGGCGGTGAAAAGATTTTAAACGGAGAGATGAGTACGGTAAACCTTCAGCAGACAGTGCCGGAGGATGCGGACGAGATTGTTATCCGGACATATGGATATGACAGCAGAAGGGTCAGGATTGTGGAAGACAGTTCCATGGCAGCAGGTGAAATTTTAGTTGAAGTGACCTGTGATGCGGATGCTGTTGAGCCCATAATTGAAGAGCTGGAAGATTACGATTACAACGAAGGGCCGGAGGAGATATCAGACGAGCCTGAGACTGCTTTGCAGAAAACGAAAAAAGTAGTATATGCGCTGAATTATTATTATTCAAATGACGATCTCACAGAATTCTTTAAAATGAAAGACGAATTTATGGAGTGTATAAAAAACAGGGTGATTTATTCTTATTCCTATAATGAAATTCAGGGAGTTTTGATTAAAGTGCCGCTGGGATTATCGGAACGAATTTCGTTGAGGTAGGAACTCAAAACAGTGCAGATGGTCTGGAATAGATGGTCTGGAAATGTTAGGACATTGTATTTTTGCAGCCATAGTAGTATAATAGTAATGTTTACAAAAGATATTTTGGCTGAAGATTAACTCATAATTAGGAATGATTGGAATTGAATTCCAGGCTGTTATGACAGGCAGCCTGGGATTTTTCTTTTGTAAAAATCCAAAACAGGAAGCAGAGATAAGGTATGAAGAAGAGAAAAAGTGTCAGATATTATAGAAGCCCTGACGAGAAATTTTTAAATGATCTGGGAAGTTTAAAGCCGTCCCAACTTTCGCCTGGAAATTTGCTGGGAACGCTGGCTCCGGCAGGATGTGTGATCCTTCCGCTTGTGCTGGCTGCGGTTTTATCAGGGGGCCTTCTGGCGCTGCCGGGAGTGCCTCAGAGCATACTCAGAATCGTACTGGTGCTCTCAGTAGGCATTAAACTGTTCATTCTGCCGGAACTGGCCCTGGCATTTCCCGACGACTTTTTCGGCGCCTGTAATTTTTTTCATAACTGGGCCGGTTATCTGGGGATATTGAGTTTATATTTTAAGGGAGACCAGTACAATATTCTCAATGAGCCCCTTGTATTTTATGGGCTCTGGCTGATCATAAGCATTGTGATCTGTTTTCTGTTTTTGAAAAACCATAAGGTGCATTTAAATGGAAAACGGGTTCTGGCTTATCTGATCCTGTGTCTGTTTCTAACAACTGTAATCAATGCGGCGGTTGTGGATCTGAACGTAAATCTTTATCATTCCGAACCGGTTATTATGGAACAGACAGTAGTAAAAAAATATGATAAAAACAGGTTTGCGGCCAAGTTTACATCCACACGGAGATATTATATTGAAACAGAGGATGTGACTGACGAAAACCGAAAGGAAGAGGCAGTTTATCTTCTTCCATATAAAGAATATGAAAAACTTCAGCCGGAAGACAAGGCAAAAATATATACCTATAAAGGTTTGTTTGGAATATCATGGTGTGAGGTAAAAGCTGAGTGAAACGGAAACCGGATTATCTGAAAATACTAAAGATAGCGGCGGGAACGGGGATTTCTATTATAATAGCGGAGTTTTTGGGGCTGAGGTACAGCGCGTCCGCAGGTGTGATCACCCTTCTCAGCATTCAGGATACAAAAAAGGAAACGATCCGGGTAGTAGGGCGGCGGCTGGCATCATTTGTGCTGGCATTGGGATTATCCGCCGTCTGTTTTCATGTATTCGGATACGGAGCGCTGGCAGTGGCGGTCTTTTTATTGTTTTTTGCCGCGGCCTGTATACAATTTCATATGCAGGAAGGAATTTCGGTCAATACGGTGCTTATGACCCATTTCCTGGCGGAGCAGTCCATGGGAGCTTCGGACATTCTCAATGAAGTTCTCCTTCTTTTGGTGGGAGCTGGTATCGGGGTGGTTTTAAATCTCTATATTCCAGGAAAGAAAAAACTGATAAAAGCCAGCCAGATACAGATTGAGGACCGCATGAGGGATATCTTAGGAACTATGGCGGAAGCTCTTTTAGGCCGGGCGGCAAGATGCGGCCGGTCAAAACCTCTGCTTTTGCTGGAAGAAGACCTGGAATTGGGGGAAAAACAGGCATATGAAGATATGGAAAACACCCTTTTGGCGGAAACCAGATATTATCTGCGCTATATGAACATGAGAAAAAGCCAGGCGCTGGTACTCACGAGAATTGAAAAACAGATGTGCATGCTGGAAATGCTGCCGCTTCAGGCAGAACAGATTGCAGGTTTGATGCGCCATATCAGCGAGCGGTTTCATGAATTTAATAATGCCATAGAATTGATGGAAGAACTGGAATCTGTTAAAATGAGCATGAGGGAGCAGCCTTTGCCATCGGCCAGGACGGAATTTGAAAACAGGGCTATATTATTTCAGATTCTGATGGAACTGGATCAGTTTCTGTCCATAAAAAAGGAATTTGTACAAGAACTGGAGGCAGATGAAATCCGGGAATTCTGGAAATCCGGAAGCTGCGATTCAGAATGGAGGGAGTCATGACAAAATTAATCGAACCATGGATGCCGCCGGTGCTTGAAAAGGCTGTGGGAGGCCAGGAAATATTACGGGAATGCTGTGAAAAGGAAGAACGGCTGGAAGAGAAACTGATAACCAAGCTGGAAGTGCAGGGAGAAGTTTTTCATGCCGTCTGTGTATCAAAAGTCAAATTTGAAAACTGCCTTTTCCTGGATTGTTCTTTTAAAAAGGGGGAATTTACGGATGTGATCTTCCAGTCCTGTAATTTTTCCAACTGTGATTTCAGTGACAGTTACTTTAACAGGTGCCAGTTTACAGGTTCTAAGGGGATGGGGGCCAAATTCTGCGGGAGCAGCATACAGAATCTGGCGGTCCGGGACTGTAATTTTAATTATGCCAATTTTGATTCCTGCAAATTGGAAAAAATATTGGTTGAGGATACGGAGCTCTGGGGAGCGAATTTGTCCCAGTGCAGGTGCAAAGGGGTGGAATGGAGCCGGGTCCGGCTGACGGAGGCCAGTTTTTTTAAAACGCCGCTTCAAAAGATGGATTTTCGAACCTGCGATATCACAGCTCTTTCCATTTCCGATGACTGTTCTGAATTAAAAGGCGCTGTGGTGGACCTCTATCAGGCAGCGGAGCTGGCTAAAAGGTTTGGTCTGGTGATTAAGTAGGACGGTATCGTATAATAAACAGAAATGCAGAATGGGGGAAGAGTATGATTCGCTTTTTTATGTTTGCATTCATGATAATGCTGCCATTTTTTACTGTCTCAGGGCAGACGGCGGAGGCGGATATATTAACACAGAAGGAGGAATATCTGGGGCTGGAATATATTGACGCCGGGACGGATGCATTTTACATACAATCGTTGTATTTAGATAAGCTGGAAGAATGGAAAGGAGAAGGGTATGTGCCTTTGATTCTCCAGGAAGATGATTTAGAAGTGATGGAAGAAACCATATCCATGGTAAAAGAGGACTATGGTTCCATAGAAAATTATACGAAAGAAGTGCTTGAAAAGTCAAAAAAGGTGGATGCGGATCAATTTTTTGAAGAGAACCAGGAAACCTATCTGTGGTGGCAGGAATGGATGGAAGAAGAGAACGGAGGTTCTGAGTATTCATGGGAGGAGGACCCGCAGCCACAGAGCGATTTGTATCTGCCTTCCTATGTCAAGCGGTATCTGATATTGAAGGTACCGGCCGAAGAACCTTATGAAGCGCTGGCCTATGTGCCATTTGGCGGATATAATGCCTGCCCTCTTCCCGAAGAACACATAGTGGTTGCAAAGAGATGGTATGAACTGTATGGGGCGGTTCCTTGTGCGGTGGGGTATGATACGCTCCAGTTTTATCTGGAGACACCGGTTACGGATAAGGAGGCGGTGGAAAGGCTGGCGAAAGAGATGATGATTTACTGTGAGGATATTGTGACGCAGGGAGTGGAGAGTTTGGAGTACTTGAAGGGGAGTGTTTATGAAAGCCCGTTTTGGTTTTTCTGGTGGGATTAGGGTTTTAACATCAAGCGTGAAGGCATTTTTAAAAATGCCTTCACGTTTTACTGTTAATGACCTGGTGATTTACATTAAAACCTCAAGGCATTTTCGAAAATGCCTTCACCCTTTACTTTAATTCTGGTATAATAAAAGAAAAGCAGTTTCTCCGGAACCGGGGAAATTTGCGGACAGGGGGTATCTATGGATAGCAGAACTTATAAAATCACGTCAACGGCCAATAATGTGCCTTTAAAGGTTACGCCAGGCCATTTCGCTACCAACCATTCCCACATTAACTATTATCTGGATATGACCACATTGAAGGCCAGGCAGAGCGAGGCGCAGGAAGCGGCCAAGGCTCTGGTGGGAATGTATGTGTATGACACGGTGGTGGACACGATTGTGTGTCTGGACGGAACCCAGATTATCGGAGCTTATTTGGCGGAAGAACTGACACAGGCCGGTTTTATGTCCAGAAATGCACACCAGACCGTTTATATTGTCACTCCGGAATACAACAGCAACAGCCAGATGATTTTCAGAGAGAATATACAGCCTATGATTACCGGAAAGAACATTATTTTATTGATGGCATCGGTGACTACGGGTAAGACAATCAGTAAAGGCATCGAATGCATTCAGTACTATGGAGGCATCCTGCAGGGCGTTTCGGCGATATTCAGCGCATTGGATGATATCGAGGGAATACATATCAATTCAATCTTTGGAAAGCGGGATCTTCCGGATTATGAGGCATATGATTTCAGGGAATGCCCATACTGTAAAAAGGGAATGAAACTGGATGCGCTTGTAAACAGCTTTGGTTATTCAAAATTGTAGATAAATGGATCGCTCTGCGAAGAAGAGTCCGGCCGCCCGGGCTCTTTTTCCATTCTGCTATAACATTCATCCTATGGAAAGAAATGATGGGCAGCAGGTTATAAAGTGAGCCGCAATGGTAATTTCAGGAAAATGAAAAAATAAGGAAATTGACAGTGTCGGATAGAAATACAAAGTGCTATAATCAGGATATTATGAAATGACAGGAGGATGATGCTTTGACAAAAATACGGAAACACTTCAGGCCGGGAAGCCTGCTCATGGCCCTCATCCTGGTTGTTCTCTTATGTATACCCGGGTGTGCGAAGGAGCCTGTTCCTGAAGAACCTGAAAAAACAGAATTGGTGCTGTGGTATTATTGGGATATCGGAAAAATCCAGAGGGAACTGGCTAATCTGATTGATGAATTCAATGAATCCCAGGACCGGATTTTCGTAAGGGCCCAGTATATACCCGATGAATCCTTTAAAAAGAGGCTGGCCCTCAGCGCGGCAGATGACAAGATGCCGGATCTGGCCCTGGTGGACTCTTCCGATTTTAAATATATGCATGACATGAGAGCATTTACAGATTTGACGGATCAGATCCCACAGCTTCAGGACTACCTTCCCCAGGCAGTTGAGCCCTGTACCATTGACGGTAAAATCTATGGAATGCCCTTTGGCGTAAACTGCCTGGCTCTCTATTACAACAAAAAAATGATGGAGGAAGCCGGATGCCTGCCTCCGGAAACCTGGGATGAATTTTACGATGCCGCAGTGAAGATGACAAAAGAAGGCGTGGATGGTTTTGCTCTTTCCGCCCTTCAAAGTGAAGAGGCCATGTTCTGCTTTCTTCCAATGCTGTGGTCCATGGGAGCGGATGTGGATACTTTGGATTCGCCGGAAGGAAGAAAGGCTTTCCAGCTCATTGAAGAACTGCGGGATAATGGGGTTTTGAGAAAACAGTGCATCAGCATGACATTGAGTGATCTGATGAAGCAGTTTGAGGCCGGAACTGTCGCCATGATGTTTAATACCTCCATGGCAATCGGGCCGATGAGAGAGCACAGGCCGGAACTGGAATTTGGTGTGGTTTCCGTACCATCCGGAGAGGTACCGGTTACAGTTTCAGGAGGCGAAATATTCGGCGTTACCACGGGAGAGCATGAAGAAGAATCCATAGAATTTTTACAATTTCTTGCAGATAAAAACAGAATGTCCGGATATATTGATAAGTTCGGACTTCTTGCGCCCAGAGAAGATGTGCAGAGCCGGCAGTATCCAAACGATGATATGCAGAAGAAATTCATTGAATATTACAAATCGGCCAGACCCAGGGAATTTACGGATAAGTGGCCGAAAATATCGTTGGTCGTTACGGATGCGCTGAGCCAGGTGATCATTGGAGAGCGGCCCACGGAGGATATTCTGAGAGAGGCGGCATTGAGCATCCGGGAGATCAGAGAGGAGGCACAATGAAAAAAGCCAAGAGCCTGAGGGGACTGCTGATTCCGGCTATCTTTTTTTCGTCTGTATTTACAATCGGCCTCTTTGCTGTGATTTCCCAGTACAGGCTTTGGGGCAGTATTAAAAGCAGCATGGAGAGGGAAATACAATACAGCATGGAAAAATCAGACCAATGTCTGGATCTGGTGCTGGATAAGTACGAGACTCTGCTTTATGAGCTGTGTACCGATGACCAGGTGATCGGAATTGTGGAGAGCATTAACAAAAATGAGGATGATCTGGACGTAAACGGAAACATGCTGCGCCGGAGGCTGAGCCATATCTGCAACAGCAATGTCAGCGTAGAGGGGATTGTGGTGGATACGGACAACCAGAACCGGATTTTTTATGATTCCCTGGCGTCTTCTTCTTCAAAAAGCAGCTGGATTACCCAAATCCCTATCCCAATCGTAGAAAAGGGAGTTGCCTACCGGTGGAAGAAAGAGCCTGTGCTTTTGGGAGATGAAGAGATTCATATGTTTCAGATCGCCAGAAGGCTGGTGGATTACAGAGACATCCATAAAAATATCGGAACCGTCGTGATCAGCATCAATGAAGAAGAGCTGAGAAATGCGGTGGACTGGGGCGGTAAAAACCAGGTATTTCTGCTGGACGGCGATTCCATTGTCAGCGCGCCTGAAAAATCCCTGATCGGGGAAGAAAAGGATATGGCATATCAGCCGGGATTGCAGACCGTCTCGAAAGTGAATGAAAGGACAGGCTGGGAGATTACCAATTTTTATTCCCTGAAAGAATACAGGAAAACCATATTGGACCAGGCCCTTTATTATCTGTTAATTGCCGTTGGAATCATTGGGATTATGGTGATTCTGGTGGATTATATTACGAGGCCGATTTTAAAATCAGTGGATACGGTTGTAAAAGCCATGAACAGGGCGGAGAACGGCGATTTTTCAGTCAGCATCACCATTCAGGATAATATGCCTGCGGAAGTGCGGCGGATTGCGTCCGGGTTCAACGAGATGGTGGGCCAGTTGGACGAACTTTTAAAACAGGTGAAACAGGCGGTGCTGGATCAGAAGAACGCAGAATTATCCGCGCTGGAAGCGCAGATCGATCCACATTTTCTGTATAACACCCTGGATACAATCAATTGGAAGGCGATTGAGAACGAGCAGTATGAAATCAGTGAGATGGTAGGAGCGTTAGCCGATATCCTCAGGTATGCGGTGAGGAATGCGGGGGCCAGGACGACGGTCCGCCAGGAGATCAGCTGGCTGGAACAGTACATTCTGCTTCAGAGCGCCAGGCTGGGAAAAAACCTGGAACTGCAGATGGATATATCAAACGAGGCATGGAACTGCCGGATTCACAAGCTTTTGATGCAGCCCTTTGTTGAAAATGCGATCAAACACGGATTATACAGAAAAGAAGGAGACTGCATTTTAAAGATTTCCATGAATATGGCGGATCAGCTGCTCCACATTCTGATCGAGGACAACGGTAAAGGGATCGGTGAAGGCCTGTTAAAGCAGTTAAATGACAAAAATACTGTTATGGGGGAACATTTGGGCATTGCCAATGTGCGCAAACGGCTTCAGCTGTACTACTCAGGAGATGCCGGCCTGTATTTTGAAAGCATTGAGGGGCAGTACACCAGGGTTCATTTATTCATACCCGCAGAGGAGGTGTAAGGGAATGAATATTGTAGTGGTAGAGGATGCGAAGCCCATCAGGGAAGGGCTTGGCAACATTTTGAGCCGGATTGATGAAAAATACCAGGTGGTTGGGAAAGCGGCCGATGGGATGGAAGGCTTAAAGCTGATAGAGGAGTTGAGGCCCGATCTGGTGATCATGGATATCCAGATGCCGGATATGGATGGGCTGACCATGCTGGAAAAGGTGAGAGAGAAGAAAATAAACTGCAAGGTCATTGTCCTGACCGCCTATTCAGATTTTAACTATGCCAAAAAGGCCATAGAGCTGGGAATTGAGAATTATTTGCTGAAGCCCATTAAAATTGCGGAATTGAAAAAATCCCTTATCATGGTGGACGGATCCCTGGAAAAAGAACGGCGGCAGGAACAGATTTATTCTCTGGGTAATGTGTTCAAAAACAGCCTGACCGGACATCTGCCGGATGACGGATTTATGGAAGAGATGCTACGGGACAAATACGGATTCCAGGCCTCTGACCCGGTAAAACTGTTTTTGGTATGGCTGGACGGAATTTTTGAACAGTCCTGTCAAAATACCATGCAGCTTTTGGAAAATGTGGGGAAAAACTCCCGGAAATTTGACTGTACGGCGCTTATGCTGGAAGATAAAATGGCAGTTGCTGTGGTCATTTATAATATAAAAGAAGAGGATGGGCTGGAAGCTTATTTCCGCCAGTCCGTTTTGCCCATGCTGACCGCCAATCTGGGCGGCCGGATTGCCGGCATATGGGGAGAATGCAGCGGTCTTGGTGGGCTGCGTGAGCTGTTAAAAGAGATGATGGATGAGCTGGAGTGGAATTTAGTCCTTCCTGAAGGCACGCTGATTGGCAAAAAGACGATCGGATCTTTGACTGCGGCGCCATTTAAATTTCCCATGGATCTGGAAAACAGCATCCGCCATGCCGCGGCGGGCAGGGATATGGAGGAGTACAGGCAGTGCCTGGAAGTTTTGAAAAAGGCATGCACCCGGGAAGTCTATGAGCCAAAGGACATCAAAGATGGGCTCATCCGGTTTTTCATGACCCTGGTACATGCGGCGAAAGAATATGGCGGCAGTCAGGGCGAGGGGAGTTTTGCCCAAAACCTATTGATGCGCCTGTCCGCTTCCTATACCTGGGAGGAAATAACCGGAACCTTAATGGATTTTTTTGAACAGAATTTTCTTAAGGACCAGGCCGGCCGGGAGGAAGAGGAGGAGGTAAGCCCTTTGGTGCAGAAGGCCAGGAATCTGATTCAGGAGTATTACAGCCAGGGGATCACTTTAGAGGAAACGGCCAGGAAACTCCACGTTTCGGACGAATACCTCAGCACCCAGTTTAAAAAAGAAACCGGAAAATCATTTACAGAAACCATACGGACATACAGGATTGAGAAAATAAAGAAACTTTTATTGGAAACTGATTTAAAGCTGACCCAGATTGCGGCCATGACCGGATATTCCGATCCCAAATACATGAGCAAAGTGTTCCGGGATGAGGTGGGTGTCCTCCCGGCGGAATATCGAAAAAGGGAGATTTAACTCGAATTTGCTTAGAAATTTACTCCTTTTTTAAAAATTTACCCTGTTTTTATTGTTTCGAATTAATTATTATGGATATCATAATAAATGAGATGAAAGAAAGAGGAGATGCAATATGAAACAGATGAAAGTAAGCTTCAGGGATCCAAAAGAAGTTCTGGAATTTGTAAACTGCGTGACCAAATATCCGTTCGATATGGATATGAAAAGAGGCCATATCCTCATTGATGCGAAGTCAATTTTAGGTGTCATTGGTCTGGGTATGGGAAATATATCAGAATTGATTGTATATAATGAAGATTGCGATACGTTGGAAAAGGATATTGAAAAATATTTAGTAGCATAGGAAATGCTGATGGTTACGCCATGAAAAAGCAAAATGCGGGGCGGACGGCAGACCGGGCGTGGGACTTTGGTTTCTCACCGGATGGGATTTGAGGCCCGCAGGAGGCCGGAGCATGGTTCGCGGTTTCAGCTCATGGTGGGGGCCGGGGCATCTCTAGGTTCGAAAGAAAGGGAAATGAAGGGGACCGAGAGCATTCATCGAGAATTTCTGAAGAAATTTTCGATTCAGGCTCTCTAAATCGCTGACTTTGAGGTCAGCGATTTCCCCTCCATTTCCCTTTCTTTCAAACCAAGAGATGCCGACGGCCTCCACAAATCGCTGAAACCGCGAACCATGCTCCGGCCTCCTGCGGGCCTCAAATCCCATCCGGTGAGAAACCAAAGTCCCACGCCCGGTCTGCCG
>JAGZXV010000194.1 GCA_018378255.1 Clostridiaceae bacterium
GCGACCATGTATCCACTCATGCAGCCTACCCTTTCCGATCTGGCTGAGCAGATCTGCAACACACAGTCACTGGAAAACCTCTCTTATTCCAGCGAAACAAGATATACCTCCACGGCATTGTTAAATGCCATCGAAACTGCCTTAAACAAGGCAAAAGCGAAGTGATTCTGAACCTTGCACCTATGTATTGCCCCTTACAGCGGATTGCTTCAGCTGGAAAATGAAAAAGGCAGATACGTTTTTATGCGCGTCTGTCTTTTGTTCATTTTCCTAATCATTTAAGACCTTTTGATAAGCCGCCCTGGGGCTCCCGTCTTCCTCCGTACCCACAATATAGATTATCCCGCACCGTTCAAATCCAAACTTTTCCACCGCTCTCTGCATGGAACGGTTATCAGGATGAGTATCGTTGCGGATATTTTTAAAGCCCCATTCTCTGCAGAGTTTTTCGCCCTCTTCAAACAATATTCCGGCCAGTCCCTGCCCTTTCCTGCCTTCTTCCACACATACCCGGTGGTAAGAAACATAAGGTTCCTGGTTCAGCCAGCTTCCCTCTATCTTGCGGTAAGCCTCTTCATCCCCCGAAACGACGGTAATCATCCCCACAACCAGCCCGCAGTCCTCCAGCACATAGCTGGTTCCTTTTTCCAGATCCACTCTCAGCACCGCTTCATTGGGGTATCCCTGCTGCCACTGGTCAATTCCCCTGGCCTTCATAGAAGCTTTGGACTGGTTCACCATCTCCATCATCCGCGAAATATCCGTTTCCTGTGCCTTTCTGAAAAACATATCCGTACCTCCTGCTGTCCTTTTAATAGGTGGGAATGCCCACAATCCCTTTGAAATAAAACGCTTCCCTGTGATTTTTTACATATTCGGCAATCGCCTCTTCGATTCCCTCCATGTGATAAAGCTCGTCGTCCAGATCATCAAAATCCGGCTCCAGTTCATCCATCTGCTTCCAGCGTTTTTCCCTGTCCTTATCCGGATAGCCGCCCATTCTCTCCGCAGATTTCTTTATAATTTCATGCAGATCGTCAAGCCCTGCTGCCTTGGCCCCATTCATTGCATCTTCCCATACGATTCCTGTAGAATTGCTGTAAAACTGGTCATGCCCGCCATTATACACTTCCGCCAGATACCACTGCAATGCAAATACATATCTCTGTTCCATGGCAAACGGCTTCAAGTCCGCTTCATACACCTCTTCCCCATCGTAAATGCTGACCTGCCACCACAATGGCCCGATAATATCCTGGACATCCCCGGAATCGATCTTTTCATCATCAATGATAATCTCCGTATCCTGAACCGTCATCTGCCTTTTTCTCCTTTCGCAAATTAAAGTATGTCTGTAGTTTATCATAGCTTCCGGCCCGTTTCAATCGGAATGAGGCCGGGAATTAAAATATCAAAACTCTCTCAACTTCTATTGCCTTTTTTCTTTGCACCCGCTATAATGATATACAATTTACCTGTATCAAAAGGCGATACATAACGATTCTATTAAATGTGAGGTCAAAGCAGGAATATGAAAAAGTCAGAAATGCAGGCATCCGGTGCGATGGAGCACAATCAAATAACGGAAGGAGTGATCTGGAAACAGCTTCTTCTGTTTTTCTTTCCAATTTTATTCGGCACGTTCTTTCAGCAGCTATACAATACGGTAGATGCCATCATCGTCGGCCAGTTCGTGGGAAAAGAAGCGCTGGCTGCCGTGGGCGGCACTACAGGGACTTTAATCCAGCTTCTGGTGGGATTTTTCGTAGGCCTTTCTTCAGGCGCCACGGTCATTATCTCCCAGTATTATGGAGCCAAGCGGGCCGATAAGGTTGGATATGCGGTACATACTTCCATCGCCTTCTGCATAGCCGGAGGTGTGGTCATGATGGTCGGCGGCATTGGCCTGGCGCCGTCCATTTTGAAAATCATGGATACTCCGGACGATATTTTATCCTATGCCTCCCTGTATATCCGCATCTATCTGTCCGGAATCATCCCCAACCTGATCTATAATATGGGGTCAGGCATTCTGAGAGCCGTCGGTGATTCCAAACGGCCCCTGTATTTTTTAATTGCCGGATGTTTTTCCAATATCGTACTGGATATCCTGTTTGTAGCCGTTCTGAAAATGGGCGTTGCCGGAGCCGCATTGGCTACCATTCTGTCCCAGGCGGTCAGCGCCGTCCTGGTAATTGTCGTTTTAATGCGCACTGCTGATGTGTACCGGCTGGTTCCCAGCCAGGTCCGTTTAGACAGGAGAATGCTGAAACGGGTAATCCGTATCGGGCTTCCTGCCGGCCTCCAGTCGGTTATGTACAGTTTTTCCAATATCGTGATCCAGGCAAGCGTCAATTCCCTGGGTACGGATACCATAGCCGCCTGGACTGCGTACAGTAAAATTGACAGCGTGTTCTGGATGATTATCAGCGCATTCGGCATCTCTGTCACCACTTTTACAGGTCAGAATTTTGGAGCCGGCAAACATGACAGGGTCCGGAAGGGGATCCGGGTATGTATGGCCATGAGCATGGCTGCTTCCGTTTTCCTGTCTGCCGGCCTGTATCTGATCGGCCACGCATTTTTCCGCCTGTTCACCTCAGACGCGGCGGTTATTTCCATCGGTATGGACATTCTGCATTTCCTGGTTCCTACCTTTATCACTTATGTGGCCATTGAAATCTATTCCGGCGCTTTAAGAGGCGTCGGGGACTGCTGGCTGCCCATGCTGATCACCTGCTTAGGCGTCTGTGTCCTGAGAATCGTGTGGATCATGGCCGCTGTTCCATTCCACAGAACCATCAAAATGATCGTATTCAGTTATCCGCTCACATGGATTACCACAACAATTTTGTTCGTGATCTATTTTAACTTTTTCAGCCGTTTAAAAACCAGGAAACTGAGGTTCCGGAGATAATTTCTGACGGATCGTGTGAAAAGAAATAGGAATCATCGTTTTCCGGTTCCTGTTTCAATTCACCTTCTGCCCCTGTTCCAATCCGCCTTCCATATCACCCGGCCCCGGGAATCCTCTCCCATTTTCTCCCTGATTCATCCCAGGTCTTCCGTCCATTCTGCGTCCGCCCGAACCTCCACGGCCACCCGGCATAGTTCCGTCCTTCTTGGTCCCCACGGTGGTAATCAGGCCTGTAACGGTAACCTCCTGGGTTTCTTCTCCCGCCACAATCTCATATGTCCCGTCCATTTTCAATTCCGGTGTGCTTATTACAGCGCTGGAATACTCTTTATCCGGCTTATATGATGCGATCACCGATCCGGAACCATCCAGAACCTTAATTTCAGTTCCCGCTGCCCGGACATTTTCAAAATAAGCCACTATGCTGTGCTGTACAGAGTTTTCTGAAAAACCCTGTACCATCCCGGAACTCCCGGCCGCAATCACAACGCCTCCGGTAATAATCCCATCTCCGTTATAATCCAGAGCGCCATCACCATTGCCGGACGGCCCGCTGATATACAGACTGCCGCCATCCACATAAAAATGACCGTTCGAATCCACACCGTCTGCCAATGCGTTAACCGTAACAACACCCCCGGCAATCCGGACATATGCATTTTCCGAAACTGCAAAACTTCCGCCTCTCATTCCATTCCCCGCGGTTTCACTGTCCGTATCCTCCACCGCGTTAAGGCCGTCATCCGTGGACGTTATATCAATGGCGCCTCCATTAATATCAATGGTGAGCGCTTCAATTCCCTCATAGCTTTCAGACACCATAATGACGCCGTCATTGATGATCACCGCCCCCTTTGATTTGATTCCGTCATCTCCGGCTTTGACCGTGATATTTCCCCCGTCTACCGTCAGGGAATCTTTGCCCTTTATTCCGTCTTCTTTCGCTGTAACAATGATATCACCTGATAATATCTGAAGACTGTCTTTACTCCGGATTCCATCGCTGTAGTTCCCTGTCACTTCCAGTCTGCCGCCGCCTTCTATAATCAGATCACCTTTGGAAAATACCGCCGCATCCGGTTCATCTGAGCCCTCTTCAAGCACATATTCCCCGCTGTCCGTTACTTTATTTACGGTCCCATCCATTAACTTCAGCCGTATTTCACCGCTCTTTATCCCATAGATGGCGGAAAGACCGCTGCTGGTTATTTCAAATCCGTTAAATTCCAGTATAACAGAATCATCTTTGGCAGCGTCTATTTCGATCCTGCCCTCTGACAAAGTCCCCTCAAACCGGTAGATTCCGCCCTTTGTAATGGTTATAATTCCATCTTTCTCCAAAGCCCCGTCTCCTTCAATCGTCACGGATGCCTGGCTGCAGACGATCCTGGTCTGACCCCCGGATGCCGCTGCATTTTCTATCGCTGCGGGAGTTTCCCGAACCGCCTCATTGGACTGGCATCCCGACACGGCCAAAGACAAGATACCGGCCGCAGACAGGATGCACAGACGCCTTAACGGAGCCAAATAAGTCTCGTATTTTCTCATTATAATTCCTCCCTTTCCGCTGCAAACCTGCCGCATATGATGGTGAGATTTCCATTGCGGCACCGCAGATCATCGATAAAGGCTTTTTCCTGCTTCTCATTTTTCAGTTCGATTTTATACTGCAGTTCATAAAGGCTTCCCATGTTAACGGTCTTTACCTTTAAAAGTTCCGCCCCTTTTACGTATTTCTCAAATATATCGTCAAATATACCGTAATAATCCAGATTTTCAGGGATTGTTATCTTCAATTCCCGCCGGCAAAAATCAGAACCGCCGGCCGGTATTAAAATTAAAAGAATTGTCAGTCCTCCGGCAATCAGCAACAAAATTACGGCCAGTCCAAGATATCCCATTCCGGTTGCCAGACCTAAGGCCATTGCCAAAAATACGCTCTGAATTTCCCTGGAATTGCCCGGAAGTGACCGGAACCGGATCAGGCTGAATGCGCCCATAACCGCAACTCCAGTTCCTAAATTGCCGTTTACCAGCATGATCACCGTCTGGATGATAGCCGGAAGAATCACCAGCGACATCATAAAATTTCTGGAACAGTGATTTTTATATGTATGAACCGCCGCCAGCCCCACTCCCAATATGACCGAAACTCCAGTGCAGAGCAAAAATTCCATCAGGGAAAGATTCGTTTGTGTTGATAATAGAATACTGTTAAGCACAGTTCGTCCCTCCTGTCTCAATCTTCTGTTTCAGCAGATAGTTCTTGTAATAATTACCGTATTTGGAAAATGATGATGGAAAAATATTCAATTCGGAGAGCACACCGCACATCCATACCGGCATGGCTCCCAGAAGCTTCACCTCCATTAAAACCTGATCCTGATCCAGCACGTCCACGCCAAAACTCCCCATGCCCAAATCAAGGGCGTAGGATCTTCCTATCATGTTGGAATCAAAAGTTACCCGCAGTTCGTGATCCTCATTTCCATAATAAGCCGTCCTGTCATAAGACAGATATACGGCAGGTTTCAAACCATATCTCAAAATTGTATAGTCCAGCTCGCAAAGAATCTGGCTGTCCTCTTTCGGTTTGATATGTTCTGTCAGATACTCTTGCGCTTCCCAAAACGTCATGGCCGCTCTCCTTTTATAAACCACGCCGTCATATTTCTTTTTCAGTTCTAAAAATACCGTATCACCTTCTGACGGAACTCCGTAGCTTCTTAAACGAATCTTTTCTTTATATTCCGGTTTCTCCAGAGAAGTTCTGATCAGTTCATAATCCGGGGTATCATAATAGATATTGCAGATTTTATGAGTTCCATATTGATCCATGGTCATCCGCCGGCTGAAATAAAACATCAGCTGGTGGAACTGAGACCGGGTCAACCTATATTTTTTTTCATAACGCTTAAATACGTCCTGTGTCATTTGATTACCTCCTTTTTTGATGATGGAGGTATCATACCGGCTAAACCTGAAATTTAACTTAAAACAGCTTTTCAGCTTAATTTCAGTTTGTTAATCTATACTTTACCATATATAATAGGAATTAATTACTTAAGCAGTCAGGAGGGCTGATCCTTGAACATATTAATTGTAGAAGATGAAATCCGTCTGGCAGAGGCGCTGGGACAGATCATGGCCGAACAAAAATACCAGGCCGATCTGTCCAATGATGGAAATGACGGTCTGGCCCTGGCCTTGTCCGGCGAATATGATGTCATTGTATTGGATGTCATGCTGCCCGGAAAGGACGGATTTCAGATCGTACAGGAACTGAGAAGAAATAAAATACAGACTCCGGTGATCATGCTGACAGCCAGAGACGACGTGCGGGATAAGATTGCCGGACTGGACCGGGGCGCTGATGATTATATGACCAAACCATTTGTTCCTGAAGAACTGCTGGCCAGAATCCGCGCATTATCAAGGCGTCAGGGAGATGTGGTCATCGAGGAACTGGCCTTTGGGGATTTGCTGCTTAAATTCTCATCCAATGATTTATGGTGCGGACCTAAATCCATCCATTTGAGCTTTAAAGAATTTGAAATCCTTAAAATTTTAATGAGCAATCCTAAATCCATTATTTCTAAGGACCAGTTGATTTCCAAAGTGTGGGGAAGCAATTCCGACGCGGAAGACAATAATGTGGAAGCTTATATTTCATTTTTACGCAAAAAATTCTTCTTCCTGGGGTCAAAGGTGAGTATCGGGGTGGTCCGGAAAGTGGGCTACCGTCTGGAGGCAGAAAATGATTAAAAAACTTCGCAGAAAATTCATTCTGATCAATATGATCTTTGTGGCCAGCATTTTAACCGTGGTGCTGGGAACCCTCTATTATACGAACTTCCAGCGCTCAAACAGGGGACTGAGGATGCTCATGAAACAGGTGGTCCAGTTCAACGACAGGCCGCAGGATAATAAATTTGAAATAAAACGACGGCCCGAACCCAAACCGGAACAGCGCCAGATGAGGAACCTGACGCCCATTTTATTGGTAACTCTGGATGAGAATCACCAAATCAGCAGCACAGAAACCCAGAATGTAACATTTGAAAAATATCAGCTTCAGGTCCTGGTAGATGCTGCGCTTTCCCTTCCGGCCCCGGAAGGAAAGATCAGTGATTATGGCCTTCTATACTTAAAACAGGACACACCGGAAGGCATGAACATTGTCTTTGCAGACCTGACTCTCCAAAAATCCAGCATGAGAATGCTGCTCTTCAATTATCTGGCTATTTTCGCTGCCGGAACAGCCGCTTTTTTTGTATTAAGCCTTTTTCTTTCCAAATGGGCTCTCACGCCGGTGGAACGGGCCTGGGAACAGCAGAGCCAGTTTGTGGCCGATGCATCACATGAACTAAAGACTCCGCTTACCGTCATTTTAGCCAATTTAAAAATTTTGGCCGCCCATAAAACAGATACCATACAAAGTCAGGAAAAATGGCTTAACAACACACAGGAAGAGGCAAACCGGATGAAACAACTGGTAGAAGACCTTCTGTTCCTGGCTAAATCCGATGCCCAGACCACCCAGACCGTCATGTCGGATTTGGATTTCAGCAATCTGGCCTGGGAGCGGGTCCTGCTCTTTGAATCCCTGGCCTTTGAGCAGAATCTGACTTTAAACAGCGACATTGCCCCTGATATCCATCTGACCGGCAGCGAAAGCCAGATCAAACAGCTGCTCACCATCCTCTTAGACAACGGCTGTAAGTATGCCGGAAAAGGAGGAAGTGTCAGTTTGACATTAAAAAAAGAACAGGATAAAATCCTGCTCTCTGTTCATAACAGCGGCAATCCCATTTCCCCTGAAGATATCGGCCATCTGTTCGAACGCTTTTACCGGGCTGATAAGTCCAGGGTGCGAAAAGCCGGCGGATACGGCCTGGGGCTTTCCATTGCCAAATCAATCGCCGACAGCCATCATGGAAAGATAACTGTCAGCAGCGACCTAGCTCATGGGACTGTGTTTATGGTTACGTTTTAATTATCCCCGCATAAAACGGCTTAAAAATTCCTTGGTCTGGTGGTTCTTAGGATTGCTGAACAATTCCTTCGGTTCTCCTTCTTCCACGATTACGCCGCCTGCCATAAACACCACATGGTTTGACACATCGCGGGCGAAGGCCATCTCATGGGTCACGATAATCATCGTAAGCCCCTCATCCGCCAGAGTCCGCATAACCTCTAAAACCTCTCCCACCATCTGGGGATCCAGCGCTGAGGTCGGCTCATCAAACAGCAGAACTTCCGGCTCCATGGCTAAAGCCCTGGCGATTGCAACCCTTTGTTTCTGTCCGCCGGAAAGCTGGCGCGGTTTTGCATTGATATAAGGCGCCATGCCCACCTTTTCCAGAAACATCATAGCATTCCTCTGGGCGTCTTCCTTCGTCTTTTTCAGCACTTTGATCTGCCCAACCATGCAGTTTTCCAAAACTGTCATATTGTTAAACAGGTTAAAACTCTGAAATACCATTCCCACCTTGGAACGGAAGCTGGAAGGGTTTACCTTGGAATCCGTGATATCCGTATCGTGATACAGGATTTCTCCCGTAGTAGGAGTTTCCAGCAGGTTGATACAGCGTAAAAGGGTAGATTTACCCGAACCGGACGCTCCGATGATACAGGTAACATCCCCCGGACTTACCGTAAAATCAATATCCCGAAGCACAACATTGGTGCCGAATGTTTTACTCAAATGCCTGATCTGTAATACGCAGTTGTCCGCCATCATGCTTCCTCCTTTTTCTTGTTCTTATCATCCGGGTAGCGGTACATACCGCTGGTATGGGCCAGCGTGTCCGTAGTAGCCAGGTCATAGTTGTCCGGCCCGTCCATCTTCTTTTCCCAGAAACGCAGGATTCTGGAACAGGTAAAGGTCAGGATAAAGTAGATCACCATAGCGATGGCAAATGCCTCAAAATAAGTATACAGGGCTCCTGCCACGCTCTTGGTCGCATAGAACAGTTCCACCGTACCGATGATGGAAAGCACGCAGGTATCCTTAATATTGATGATCAGGTTGTTGCCGATCTGAGGCATGATATTGCGCAGGGCCTGAGGAAGGATCACGCTTGTCATCGTCTGGAAATGGTTCATTCCAATGGCCTTGGCCCCTTCTGTCTGTCCCGGATCTATGGACAAAATTCCCCCCCGGACCGTCTCCGCCATATACGCTCCCGTATTGATGGAAACAATAAAAAATGCTGCAAACCACATGGACATATTGATGTTGAATACCGCAGCGGAACCAAAGTAAATGAACATGGCCTGAGCCATCATAGGGGTTCCCCTGAATACTTCCACATATATGTTTAAAAGGGCTTTTACAATCCATAAAAGCACCTTTTTCACCACGTTGTCATGCTTTTCAACTGGAATCGTCTGGATAATTCCCACTGCAAACCCGATTATACAGCCGATCAATGTGCCCACCAGGGCAATCACCATGGTCACTCCCGCTCCTCTTAAAAAAGAAGCGCTGTTACGCTGGAGAATATACACAATTCTTCCGAAAAAATCTGAAGGCAAAGAAGACATAATTTTACTCCTTACTTTTAAAATGGCACGGGGCTGCATCTGCCTACCCGTGCCTGTACTGTGTTAACGCCTGCCCTATTGGGAAAGAGGCTGAACCGCAATCGCATCATCCATCATCTTGGTATAATCGTCTGCCGTCATCTTTCCTAAAACACCGTTAATCGCATCTTTTAATTCCGTATTACCCTTTTTCAAAGAGATACCGATATTAATCTCTTCTTCTGAAACCTCAAATGCGCCTTCTGTTTCTGAAAAATCCAGAAGCTTGAAATCAGGATAAGCCACACATGCAGCCATTCCGGTCGGCATATCGGTTACTACCAGATCGCATTTGCCGGCGCTTAATGCCACCAGCATGGCCGGCGCTGATTCCTGTGCCGGAAGAATCTTGGCATCCGGGATCTGAGGAAGGCATACATTATACCAGATCGTATTCTGCTGGGAAGTACAAACCGCGCCCTTTAACTCCTCAACACTCTTGGCATCCGCATAAGCGCTGTCGTTCTTCACCAGAGTGATGATGGATGCATAGTAATAAGGTTCTGTAAAATCCACTGATTCCATGCGTTCCGATGTGATGGACTGGCCTGCAATCACACAATCCACCGTCCCCGACTGTACGGCAGGTACAAGGGCATCCCAGTCTAACTTGACGATCTCAAGTTCATAGCCCAGCTCATCAGCGATCTTCTTAGCCATCATAACATCGTAGCCATATGCAAAATCCGGGCTTCCGGAAATCGGAACCGCACCATTGGAATCATCCGGCTGTGTCCAGTTATAAGGGGCATAACCGCACTCCATAGCTACTTTCAGCGTTTTCGCTCCGCCTTCTGCCGCCGGCGCCTCATCCTTTTTTTCGCTTTTTCCACCGCATGCAGCCAATGACACCGCCATGGAAACAGCAAAAAATGCCGCCATCACTTTCTTCAAATTCTTTTTCATAATCTCCTCCGTCATTCCTACACTTGTCTAATGTAATAAATAGAAACATTATAATGGATTCACTTCCCGCTTGTCAAGGGAAAACCCAGATTCGACCGGCAATTTATTCAAATAACTACGCTTTTTCGTCAAATTTTATCATCTTGCCCGGATTTAATATGTTCTTCTCATCAAATGCCAGTTTAATGGAGCGGTACAGGTTGTACATCCTGGTTCCCACAAAATCTTCCAGATATTCCAGGCGGCCGTTCCCGATTCCATGTTCACCGGACATCTGTCCTCCCAGCTCCTTGCTCTTTGCATAAAGCTCTTTCAAAATCTCTTTTGTAGCCGTCTTCCACTCTTCCTCCGTAAGCTGGTCACGAAGGATTTCCGTATGGATATTGCCGTCTCCCGCATGGCCTACG
>JAGZXV010000195.1 GCA_018378255.1 Clostridiaceae bacterium
CCCCACTATCTCATGAGCAGGGCGTATCAGAACTGGTCGATTGAGGAGTTGGTGGAAAGCTCCGTAAAAATCGTAAAAGAATATTCCCCAAAACCTGTGTTCCATAACAGTTACGGAACGCCAAACATGATGGGCTCCCACTACCGGATTGCCAAGCCCTGTGATCTGGCGGTGATTGATATCTATTCCTCTACCTATCAGGAACCCGGATATTATCAAAACCTCATCCTCGATTATTCCAGAACGATTGCAGGAATCCAAAACAAAGATTTATGGATCGGGGAGACGCCTGCTGGGCAGTATGGCACTTACAGCCGCATCCCTGTTGATTATAAAATGATGGAACTGTGCGTTATGGATTTGATAAGCGCGGGGGCGAAGGCCATTTTTTATTTCCGGCATAAAGCTCCAAAATATGAACAGCCCCATAAATTTACCGGTTCCCAGACATTTTTCCGCGTAGATGAGAGCGAATTGGTCTATTCCGAAATTCCTAAAAAGGTGGAGAGGCTGATGAGCCGATATGAGAACCGCATTTTAAGCGCTGTACCGGGCAAAGCGTCAGTTCTTCTTTATTATCCGACGGAAAATATCTGGCTTGGAAAAGAAGCGGGATATGAAAAAGAGAGCATTTTGGCCATACATGGGACCAAGGCCATATTATCGAGCGCCGGTTATATGGCTGATGTGATGGATGAAGAGATGATGCTGAACCAGAATCTCAACGCCTATCAGGTAATCGTAATTCCAATGACATATCTGATTTCCAGGAAACTCGGAAACCGGCTGGGGGAATTTGTTAAAAATGGAGGTACGCTGATATGTGAAGGCCGTCCGGCTTATGTGGATGAACTGGGATGGCTGTATGAGATTCAGCCGGGTGCCGGATTAGACCGGGTTTTTGGTGCGAGAGAAGATCTGTATTTCAATACACCGGCAGATTTTCCTGTCAAAATAAAGGCCGGGAAAAACGGGCTGAGCGGTTATGGAACATATCTGAAACAGACATACCGGTTAGAAGGCGGCGAGGCGCTGATGGAGGATGAGGAAGGCAATGTATGCGGAGTTTCCCATGATTTTGGCCAGGGCAGGGCATATTTAATTGGGACGGTTCCCGGCCTGTTCTTTTCCATGGGAGCCGGGAAATATGATAAAATGCCTGATCCGGAAAAAGAAATAGAAGCCAGTGAAAGAAGAAGCGCCTATATCAGCCTGTATCAAGAGCTCATCCGGGGTGCGGGTGTAAACCCGGCTGTAGAAATCAGTAAAAACAGTAATAATCTTTCCATAAGGACGTTGGAAAATGAGACAGAAGAAGTTGTTTTTGTGAGCAATTTCAGCCGGAATATCAGCGTAGAATTAAAGCTGGACGGAAAGTGGGAAGAACTGACCGAAGAAGGAGAACGGGAATGCGGGGACTTAAAAGAGGTCGGTCCTTTACATAGTTTGATAATTTCAAGGAGAAAGACGGATGAAAGATCATAATACATATAATCATGCGGGTCTTGTAGATCCCTTTATGGGAGTGGACAAAAAAGGAAATTTTTTCAGCGGCCCTTATCTGCCTTATGGCGTGGTACGGATGGGAGCGGATATGATATACCCTCAGGGTACCGGAGGATATACCACGGGCCGCCCGGTAAAATGCTTTAGCCATACCCACATAGGAGGCAGCGGCGGAGGCAGCAGATACGGCAATGTGGGGATTACTCCGTATTTGGGCGTACCTGTGGCCCATGCTCCATATATGGAGCTGGAATTAGAAGAAGCCCATGCGGGATATTACCATGCGGTGACCCGTAATAACATAGAGATCGAATTGACTGCCTCGCATCATGTGGGATGCCACCGCTACCGGTTTCCTAAAAATGTCAATCATAACGTGATGATTGACGCCGGATCAGTGATCCAGACTGCCGGAAAACTGCCCGGCGAATCAAAACCCGGCCGGGGACATATTGGAATAGACGGTACAGGAGCCAGCGTTGGCGGTTTTGTGGAACATTTCTCAGACACGGAGATCATCGGCAGAGGGGATTTTGTGGGGGGATGGGGCCATCAGTTTCCCTATTCCATATATTTTGCCGTTCAGTTCGATGCTCCCATGAAGGGCTGCATGCTGGGGAATAACCGCGGTTTCTACCCGATGAGGTCCGCATTCGGTGAAAACTGTTTCGCGACGGTTTCATTTGACCGTGAGGATGTGAGCTTTTCGGTAGGAATCTCATTCGTCAGCATAGCCAATGCCAGGAAATATATAGAAGAGGAGGCGTCACAGCCCTTTGACGCAGTCCATGACGCAGCGCTTTACACCTGGGAAAAGTATTTGGAAAGAATCCATGTAGAAGGTGGAACAGAAGAACAGAAAGGATTATTCTATTCTCTGTTTGCCAGGCTGCTTGCAGGACCAACGGATCTGGGAACGGATCAGGAATTTTCAGGATGGAAGAGCGGTGTCAGGCATTTTAATGACTACTACTGCCTGTGGGACAGCGTGAGAAATGCCAATTCCCTGATCACTCTGTTTGATCCGGAGCTGGAGCGGGATATGCTGAACTGCCTTCTGGATATTGCGGAGAAAACCGGCTGGCTGCCGGACGCCTGGATCGCAGGGCACAGCGCGATGATACAGGGAGGAAGTTCCGCGGACGTATTGTTTTCCGAGGCGAAGAGAAAAGGGATTGAAGGGATCGATTATGAGAAAGCGCTTCATTTTATGCGAAAAAACCATGAAGAAGCGTCGCCAGATACATGGCTGTACGGGAGATTTACGGAGGACTATGACCGGTTAGGCTACCTTTCTACCGATGTGCCCAGAAACTGTGTATCGAAACATTTAGAGTATTCCTACCAGGACTGGTGTATCGGAAAGCTTGCCGAATCGCTGGGGTATGATGAAATAGGAGAGAAGTATCAGAAAGAATCCGAAAAGATCTGGAATTTATGGAGAGATGATTTAAAATGTTTTGCTCCCAGAAATCCGGATGGAAGCTGGGTGGAGCCGTTTGATCCAAAACGGTATTATCACTCCCATCATTCCTTTGACCCTTATTTTTATGAAGCTTACAGTCTCTGCTGGTCATTTCATGCCTGGCAGGATTTCCCCGAACTGGTCAGACGACACGGAGGAAACGAAGCATTTGTCAAGCACCTGGACCGTTTTTTTGAGGAAGGACATTACCGTTCCAAGGAGATTATGCTGCACGTTCCCTGGCTGTATATCTTTGCGGGGAGACCGGATAAAGCGTGCGGGAGGGTGAGGGAATGTATGGATACATATTTTTCACCCGGAAGGAAAGGCCTTTCAGATAATGAGGATATGGGATGTCAGAGCGCATTTTATATGTGTTCGGCTATGGGGCTTTACCCGATGATGGGACAGACGAAGTATTTATTGTGTGCGCCTGTTTTTGACCTGACAGTGATTCGGCTGGGAGATACGGGAAAAGAACTCAGAATTGAAGTTAAAAATAAAGCGGCAGGCAAAAAATATATCAAAAAGGTATGGATAGACGGACGGGAGTTAGAACGTCCATATGTGGAGCATGGAGAAATATCCGGCGGGGCGGTTATAAGCTATGAACTGTCGGACCGGCCGGAAGATTTTGGGAGGAGTTGTTGTGAATTCTAAAGAGCGGGTGATAGAGGCGGTCATGCACAGGGAACCGGACCGGGTTCCCGTAGGAGAATGGGGAATTGACCATGACCATGTGCGGGAGATAATCGGAAGGGAAACGTATTTCAGAAACAGAAAAGCTGCCACGTTAGCCTATTGGGAAGGCCGCAGGGATGAAGTGGTGGAGAGTATAAAGAGCGATTATTCGGAATTAATTGAGAAATTGGATTATGATCTGGTGACTGTGGAATTAGTTCCGCCCAAAGGATACCGGGTTGAAGATCCGCCTGTTTTATCGGGAGACGGCTGCTGGAGGGACCGGAGGGGAAGAGTGTACCGCTATGCGGCCAGCAACGATTCTATCCAATGCGTGCAGCGGGAAGAAGGAAAGGAAGAGATATCGGAGGAGGACATTGAAAAGCTGTATGACCGGGCAGATCATCTGGACGAATCTCAATTTGAACTGATCGACTATTTCGGGCAGAAATACGGCAGGGAAAGAGCTGTATTATGCAGAAGCATCGATATTTATAAATGCCTTATGGATCCGTTCCTGGGGGATTATACCCACCAGATGATGATTTTAGCGTCTGAAGAAGAGGAAATCATGAAGCTTTTAGATGCGGCGTCCTATTATAACCGGAAGATCATTGAGCGCTGTGCAAAAAGCAATGTATTAATCGGTATGCAGGGACATGATTTCGGGATGAACAGCGGATGCATGGTTTCTCCAGATACCTTGAGAAGAATCTTTTTTCCGTTGATGAAACGGGTAAACGAAACCATGAAGGATAATGGAATGATTCCTTTTTTTCATTGCTGCGGAAGAATCTGGGATATTCTGGAGGATTATATTGGCGCCGGATATGAAGGATATCAGTCCATCCAGGAATCTGCGGGTATGGATAACCGTAAGGTCAAGGAACTCTATGGAGACAGGCTTACGCTTTGGACAGGCGTGCAGTGTGAAACTTTAGTGCAGGGAATGCCGGAGGATGTGGAGCAGGAAGTCAGAAGAAACTTAGATATCCTGATGCCGGGCGGAGGGTTTCTTTTTGGATCCACAAATTCGGTGCAGTATGGAGCGAAAACCGGAAACTACTTAAAAGCCCTGGAAACTGTTAGAAAATATGGAAAATACTAACAAAAATTAACTGAAAAGTAAAAAAATAACGGTTAATAACAACAATTACAGATTGTCTATGTGAAGTTGAACGGGTAAAATGTAAACAAATGTGAGGGCCCGCACAAAATAAAAAGGAGAAGAAACGTATGAAAAAGAAAAGTTTGAAAAATATAACGGCAGCTGTGCTGGCAGTCGTGCTGGCAGTAAGCGGATTGTCCGGATGCGGTAAGAGTGAGAAAAAAGAAAGCGGGAATCAGGAAAAGGTCCAGGAGACGGTGAGCCAGGAAAGTTCAGAGCAGGGAAAAGATGAAGTCCAGGCAGAAACCGAAGGCCAGAGAGAAGTGGTAACAATCCGTTATATGAGTAAAAGCGGACTGTCTGATACTGCGGTTGAAGCCATTAAGAGAAAAGTCATGGAAGAACTCCAGATCGATCTGGTTTGGGAAGATGTGGATAAAAACGTATATGATGAAAAGGTTAATCTGGGTTTTGCCGGCGGTAACATTGCGGATATCGTTTTTATCAGCACATCGGAACGTTTGGCCGAGGCTGTGGAAAACAATGCGATTCTGCCGATGGATGAGGCGATCGCAAAGGATCCGAATTACAGCAAACTTCCGCCGGAATATTTTGACAGCTGTAAATATGACGGAAAGATTTATACGATTCCGACAGTTAATAAGGTGCCGGTTACGATGCTGTACCGCACCGACTGGGCAGAAAAAGTAGGGTATCAGACGCCGCCGTCTAATACGGATGAATTATATGATATGTTATATAAATTTACCTATGAGGATCCGGACGGAAACGGCAAGGATGATACGGTAGGATTCACAATGATTGGAGCTTTTACCACCACGAATCCGATCTGGCAGCTTTTTGTGGACGCCCGGCCCACTCTGGAGATGGGGCTGTATTACGATGAAAATGATAAGATGTTTAAATCTTCTATCTTAGATGAAGAAGGAATGACAGCGGCGCTGACCTGGTTAAATAAAGCCTATCAGGAAGGCGTTCTGGACAAAGAATGGATCGTGGATTCCAAGTCCACAGATGAAGAGAAATTCGTAACAGGTAAGACGGGTATGGCGTTTAAGGAACCATTCCAGGCGAAGAACAGGCAGGAAAAACTGCGTAAGCTCCAGCCGGATGCAGAGATCGGCGTTCTTCCGAATTTCCAGGCGAGGACAGGTATGGTGTACCGTGTAGGGGATAACCGGGCACAGAAGGAATATGTGACGGCAAACTGTAAGTATCCGGAACGGGCGATGGAATTTTTAATGTATATGTATGGTCCGGAAGGAATCTTCGTCCGCGCTTATGGAATTGAGGGCGAGACTTATACGATCGAAGATGGAAAACTGGTGTTTAAAAACCCTGATGATGTTCAGATGCTGCTGGAAGAACATTTGGTCTATACAAGCGTTTTTGATTTAAAACCGCCGGTAGAAGATGCTCAGATGAACGCATATAAAAAAGCATTTGATGGAACGACGATCGTAAAGGATCCGGTACGCTATATGGCGTCCAGTCCTAAGACAATGGAGATCAGCAGCGATGTGAATAAGGCAGCTACGGAATTCCTGGCGAAGGTTATTATTGGCGAAAAACCAGTATCTTCTTATCCTGAACTGATAGCGACAGTGGAAAAGCTGGGCCTTAGAGATGCGCTTGACGAATTGAATGCGAATGCAGGTATGAAATAAAATTTAACTCATTAAAAAGGACGGTGCGGCGCTTATGAAACAGAAGAAAGGCAGTTATTTTATCAGGGTTTTTATTACACTGGTGGCTGTTATCCTGGTGCCGCTGGCCGCCTTTACAGCGATTTCAAGACGGATATTTGTTTTGAATATGAACCAGGAAATAGGAAAGACCAATCTGGAAATGCTGGAGCAGTCAAAAAAGGTGATCGATAAGTCTTTAAACGATGTGGAGAATCTTTCCGATATGCTGATCAGTGATCCCTCTGTTATAGAGTTTGTTAACAGAAAGGTGGATTTGTCCGTTTATAAAAGCGCTGAAACCATTAACCGCATCACCAATACAATCTATGTTGTGAAAGAAGGAAATGGTTATTTAAAGGATATATACATATACAGCAGGAACAATGACCTTCTTCTGTCACAGGAAAACGGAATTTTCCATAAGCTTTTAAAGGAGCAGCAGGAACGGCTGGAAGAAAGATATGAAGCCGGGGAAAGAGGATTTTTTGTTATTTCGGATGACGGTAATGGACAAAAATCAATTCAAATGGTCAGGCTATTGGAAAAAAGCATGGGGCAGTTCAGCGGGGCCATTATGATCGATTTGGATTTGTCGGAATTTCTGCATAATATCGAGCAGGTATGTCTGAGGAAAACCGGTTATCTGCTGGTATTCGGGCCGGAAGACAGATTGATAACTTCCGAAAGTAAGGATATCTACCGGATTGCCCAGGTGGACGAGCGGCCATGGATGAAAACGGAACCGGGCAGCTATAACTGCGTGGCAAATGGGGAAAAGCTGCTGGTTTCCAGCGTGGTCTCAGAAGCATTTGGCTGGCGCTATATGTCGGTGATTCCGGTGGCAGAAATCGATTATTCCATTAAGAATATAACGAATACCCTGCTTCTGGTATTTGGAGTCATCATATCATCCATGGTATTTATCACATACCTTTTGGCCCGTGAGATGAATACCCCGATCCAGATGATCCGGGAGCTGCTGCTTGGGGAAAAGAATGGAGATAAATCATACGGACGCGGCTATATTTACGGAAAAACGCCGGATGTGCAGGCTGTACAGGCTGCGGTTCAGGATATGGTCGGAAAGATGCACGTCCATAAATCTGTGGTCAGCGAGAATGAAGTATTGAAGTCAGTGGTAGAAGATAACCGGCAGAGACTGAAAAACTATTTCTTAATCCGCCTGGTAAACCAGGATATTACCGATATGACGGAAATCAGTCAGGCTGCGGAGAATTACGAAATCCCATTGAATGGCTACTTTGCGGCCGTCTCCATTTCATTTGCAAAGGGTTACACGAACGCGACCTGCTGTATGGAGAAAGAAGAAAAAAGAGATTTGAAACGTGATATTTTAGCCTTTGTAAAACAGCAGTTCCAGGATACATACCTTCAGGAAGCTTTTTACGAGGATTCGAAACAGATTCTTGTGCTGACTGGTTTAAAAGAGGCGGAGTACGGGACGGATAAGGAGCGGGAAATCGAAAGGAAATGTGAAATAATCCAGGACTTTATAAAAGAAAACTATCATTTCCCTCCAACGATCCTGATCGGAGAATACTATAGGGGACTGGAAAATATATACCGTTCCTATCATGATGTGAATAACGCCAGAAAGTACAGCTATGTGCTCGGAGCCGATTCCATGATACTGAGCAGTGAGCTCAAGCATTTAACTGAAGATTATCATACGCCGGAATACCCCTATCAGACATTTTTAAAGAACAACCTTCAGGCGGGAAAATTCCAGAACGTAAAACAGGTTATTGTGGAACTGAGGGAATATCTGCGCAATGATGTGGTTTTTGCGGTGCAGTACGGTTATTTTTACAAGGATATGATATCAATTCTGATCGGATATCTTACCCAGGAAAATATGCAGGGACTTGCCAACGAACTGGCCTATACTCTTGTTAATTTCGAAAAAGTATTCGAAGATTCCGATGAAATTGTGGATTATCTGTGTGATATGATCGATAAAATCCAAAGAGAGAACATGAATGCCAAAAGAATCGACCCCAACATAGAACGGGTGATCGACATAATACACAATGAATATGAAAAACCGCTCAGTTTAGACGAAATGTCGATGCGTCTGGATTTAACCAGCAGCTATATCAGCCGCCTGTTTAAAAAAGAGACGGGACAGAATTTTAAAGATTATCTGACCCGGTTCCGCATGATGAAGGCGAAGGAGCTGCTGCTTGAAAGCAATTTTAATATCAATGAAATTGCGTTAAAAACCGGGTATCTAAATGGCGACCAATTCGGGCGCGCGTTCAAACAATTAGAAGGGATGACTCCCTATGAATACAGAAAAAAGGTGAAGGAATAGAATATGGGTATCAGGATAAAAAAGTTATACCGTCAGGTGGTCCGGCACCGATTTGCCTATCTTTTGATGGCTCCGGGAATTCTGTTTTTTTTGGTATTTAACATCTATCCATTGTATTTCCTGCAGATCGCGTTTAAAAAATACAGCGTATTCGGCGGTTTGGAAAATGCAAAATGGGTAGGTCTTGACAATTTCAGGCGTCTGTTTGCTACAAAATATTTTGGACAGGCCCTGAGCAATACATTGATTCTGAGTTTCTGCAATATTCTGGTGGGCATGGTAGTTCCTGTAGCCATAGCGCTGTTTATTAATGAACTGCGAAACAGGCGATTTGCCAGGTTCGTGCAGACCTCCGTTTATCTTCCCCACTTTTTATCCTGGGTGATTGCCGGTGGTATATGGCTGTCGCTTTTATCTCCCCAGGGCGGGCTTGTGAATGAATTTTTGGGACTGTTTGGAATAGAACCGATTTTCTTTGCGGCCAGGCCCGATCTTTTTAGGGGCGTGCTGGTGTTTACCTATGCCTGGAAGTCCGCGGGGTGGCAGAGCATTATCTATCTGGCTGCCGTAACCGGAATCGATTCCAGCCTTTATGAAGCGGCCAGGATCGATGGGGCGGACCGGATGCAGTGTATGAAAAGCATTACGATTCCGCTGATCCTTCCTACGATTTCTGTGGTGACCATTCTGCAGGTGGGCAAGGTGCTGGAATTATTTAATCAGGTTTTCGTTATGTACAATCCTGTGGTGGCGGAAGTATCGGAAACGTTGGGAACGTATGTATACAACATGGGAATTGTAAAGGGAGACATGTCTTTTGCAACAACTCTTGGCCTGTTTAAATCACTGGTGTCAGTGACCCTTGTTCTGGTCACCAACAAAATATCCAAAAAGCTTAGCGGCAATTCTGTAGTGTGAGGAGAGGTCCTATGATGAGTAAAAGAAATAAAAGGATATGCGGCTCCAAAGCGTGCGTATTTGATTTTATCAATGTCAGCGTATTTTCAGCAATTTGTATTTTAATGATTTTCCCCTTTGTCAATGTCCTTTGCCTGTCGCTGGAACCGGAGTGGATTGCTTCCCAGACCGGGGTGATTCATCTGATTCCCCGTCAAATTACATTGGAAGCCTATAAGGCGGTGTTCCAGAATCCGGATATCAGCAACGCCTTTGTTAATTCCGTGTTCGTAACCGCTGTCGGCAGCATTTTGTCTCTGCTGGTGACTGCGATGATGGCCTATGCGCTGTCCGTTAAGGTGCCGGGGGCCAGGCTGGTGGGCTACCTTCTGGTTTTTGTGATGACATTTAAAATAGACATCATTCCGCAGTATATTCTGGTAAAACAGCTGGGACTTATGGACAGCCTGTGGTCCCTGATCATATCCACACTGGCGACTACGAGAAATATTATATTGATGCGCGTCTTTTTTGAGCAGCTTCCGGATAGTTTAAGGGAATCGGCGGCATTAGACGGCTGTAATGAGACTACATACTTTTTTAAAATTGCCCTTCCGCTGTCCAAACCGATCATGGCTACAATCGCCTTATTCTATGCGGAGGCCCATTGGAATGAATTTTTAAAAGCTACCATGTTCATCCAGAGCGAATCAAAGAAGGTGCTCCAGGTGCTCCTTCGTGAGATTTTAATTGATAATGTGGCCAATGATGCGGCGATTTCAGTGACTATGGGGAAAAATCTGAAGATGGCTACAGTGATCGTCACGATTGTGCCTATTTTATGTGTTTATCCGTTTTTACAGAAATATTTTACAAAAGGAATTATGATAGGAGCGGTGAAGGGATGATGACAGAGTTAGAAACATTTAAACCGCAGCATGAGTTTTTTATCGGAGTGGATTCAGACGGCTGTGTGTTTAATACCATGGAAATGAAGCATAAGAAGGTTTTTATCCCGTTAGCCATAGAGGTATGGGG
>JAGZXV010000196.1 GCA_018378255.1 Clostridiaceae bacterium
CGTTTGATGTTAAATTTTCTTATAATTTACAAAATTGTTTTTAATTACTTGAGCCAGAGAAAACCAGCAGAAAAGCGGGGCGGGGGGACGGACTGGATGGTTGGAAGCCGGTTTTCATCACCGAAGGCTTCCGCCGGGCCCATCCGCTCCCAACCATCCAGTCCGTTCCCCCGCCCCGCTTTTCTGCGTAACTTTCTCACCTGAATCTCAATTCTGTGGATATTCGATTTTTAACATCACCTCGTCCAAAGAAACCCCTTGCCCCCGTTTAATAGAAAGCATCTGCTCTTCAGAAAACCCGATTGTTTCCCCGTCATGGAGCACCACATTCTGCGCCAGCACGTAATACACCATGTCAAACAGAAAGCTGCGAAGATCATTTGGATTGTCATGAACATGGAGAACCTCGATTTCGTCTTTGCCGAATGCTTTCATACCAAAAGTATAAGCATTCAGGCCGTCCTCTGCCTGATACAAACCGAAATAAATCCAGTTCAATACAGGTAGTTCATCCGCCTTCATAACCTGCGCCGCTTCCAGGTAATAAGAAGGTTCAAATAGGGTGCCGCTGGTGTTGACGCCCAGTACATTTTCTTGTTTACAGCAGGCGGCAGTCAGCTTGACAAACAGCTTACCGCCTTCCAGCACAGGGATATTTTTTCCCAATATGGCGACTATGAGGTGGGCCTGGTGGTTTTTTGCCGCTTCCACAGCTTCGGGCCACATGTAATTGCTGGCGGCATTTTCCACAGCCTCATTGTTGGGAACCGGGGCGGGCATGAGGCTGACGGCTCCGATGGCATCGCCGATTGAAAAAACAAGAGGTGGCATCTCCGGGGAGGAGGGATCAGGGGCGTCTTCCCGGCATTCAATGTTCCAGTCTGCCAGCAGATCAGCCTTGAATTTTTCCGGATTCCATTCTGGAGAGGAGAGCAGTACAAAGCCGACGAAGGTTCCGGAATCAGAAGCGGAACCGGAAACAAAATCAGAACCAGCTTCAGAACTGGAATCGGAATTAAAACCAAAACCGGCATCGGCAGAATTTTGGTCCGCTTTTTCAGCCTGGTCCATCCAGTATTGGCGGATCATTTCAACCATGGAAACAGCTTTTTCATGGGCAGTGGCAGGATCGTAGGGCTCCATATTGCTGAAAATGTGTCCGCAGTGCTCCAGTTCATCCTTTTCGTAGCCGCCGCAGACTCCGAGCAGCCATTTCCCTAAGATTGATTTTTTATACCTGAAAATGTAATAGTGAAGGTCGTAAAGGTCAAATTCACCTGCCAGTTCAATGGAAGAAGGCTTTTTTCCAAGTTCCTGCGGGTGAGCCAGCCATTCGGTCATGGATTGCAATGCACAAGTCTGCTGTTGTTTCTGGTGATTCATGATAATGTTTCCTTTCTGCGGTTATTTTATTGGTTTTTATGATCTTCCATATAGTGAAAAAGGCCGATCAGAAAGATTGCGTCCTTTACGTTGAAAAATGGATCAATGCCCAGAAGCGTCTTGATTTTTTTTATTCTGGCATTCAGTGTGTTTTTGTGAATATAGAGCTGTTCGGCTGCAGACGCCAGGTTCATGTTGCAGATGATCAGCGCCATGATAGTGGTTAAAAAAGTATCTTCATCCATATGTTCCCGGATAACTTCCGCATATTTTTTAAAAATGGGCTGAAGCTGTTCGGCCGGAGCCAGGCTGAAAAGATAGCTGATCAAATGCTGTTGGAACGGATGGATCCGTTCGTGGGCATCCTGAATGTGCCGGCTTAACCAGTGCAGACATTGGTAACTGGTTCTGAAATCAATGAATTCCTGGCAAGGCGCAGAGTAATAGTAATAAATCAGCAGTCCTTTTAATCCGCATAGTGAACTGATCAGGGCATCCAGGGCGTCACAGAATTCCTTCATCTCATCGTTAAAATAAGCCGGGTCAAATTGTTTGACGGCCCTTAATACCAGCAGATTGGTGGCATCCACTTTTAACAGCATGTCCTGGACCTGCCGTAACTCAGACTTTGCGTAGGCAGAGATCACATGATCCAGAAGATCATTATTGTATTCGCCCCGCAATTTGACCAGTACAGGAATTCTTAGAGCGCTGCTGTTAAACCCCTGTTCCTTTGCAAGCCGTCCGATGCGGGACGGGTTGACAGGCTGTTCAAACAAAAGGGCATTGCACAGTTTGTTATTGGCCTGCTGTTCCCTGATGGCGGAACGCTGTTTGCTGTCCGATTCCAAAAGCGTTTCCAGAGAGAATTTGATGAGTTTAGCCAGCTTAATATTCTCTGCCGGAGAGCCGGAAAGTCCCAGGACGCCTGAAATCTCTGTGCCGTCCTGTAAAAGCATATTGATTCCAGGTTTCAGAACCCCGTACATGGCTTTATTCTCCTCCAGATTCTCCGTGATGCTGATGGACTGGCGGTTGACGATCATGTCATAGGCCAACTGGTGGAAATCCCCTACCCGTTCCGGTGTGGAACTGGCTATGATAATTCCCTTTTCATTCATTATATTGATCGGTACATCGATTTGGCGCTGCATCTTCTGGATAAAGTTCTGGGCAATTTCCACATCTATCATAAGTAACCTCATTTGCTTTCTGAAATGTGTTCAAAACACTAAAATATGTGGTAACAGTTCAGGACGATGAGTTGTTCTGAACAGCTGTAATATGTCTTAAAATGTTATTTAATTCTATATTTTTATAGGATTATTGTAGTCGAAACACATGACTTTTGCAAGACGCTATCCTATAATAGAATCAGTGACAGGAAGTGTAATAAAAAGATCAGAATGAATGTATGGAGGGAATCAGATATGTGGAAATTTTACCAGCCTGCGGACATCATGTTCGGCGCAGGCAATGTAGAAAAAATAGCGGAATTCATGGAAGGAAAAAATCTGGACAAGGCATTGATCATTGCGGACCCATTTACTGAAAAATGCGGGCTGGCTAAAAGAGTTATGGACGCGTCTGAGGGAAAGGTTTTGGGAATTATCAGCGAGGTAGAACCCAATCCATCGATTCAGAACGTGGACGCCTGCATCGCAAAAGCGAAGGAACTGGGTGCAAAGAGCATCATCGCAATCGGCGGCGGAAGCGCCATGGACTGCGCCAAATCCACAGCGGCAGGTTATAAGCTGGGCCTGGACGGGGCCGCTCTTTTAGCAGGAGCCCCCATCACAGACGCCCTTCCTGTAATCGCAATCCCAACAACGGCTGGAACAGGAAGTGAAGTGACTGCCGGGGCAGTTATCAGTGATAAGGAAAAAGGCATTAAATCAGCTATATTCGGACCGGCTATTTTCCCGGTGCTGGCTATTGTGGATCCTGAGCTGACTTATACATGTCCCCCGTCCGTAACTGCTTCTTCCGGCATTGACGTGCTGGCTCATTCCCTGGATGCATTAACCAGCGTAAAAGCCAGTCCGGCTACGGATGCCCTGGCAGTACGTGCGGCTAAGATGGTATTTGAAAATCTGGAAAAGGCTTATCTGGATGGAACTGATAAGACAGCCCGTGACAACATGTCCGAAGCCTGTGTGGTAGCCGGCCTGGCATTTTCCCAGACGGGAACCACCGGCTCCCATGCCTGCTCCTACATTCTGACATCCAAATTCGGCATACCACATGGAGAAGCCTGCGCATTCACCCTGGATTCCTGGTTCCGTGAAAATGCGAAAGCAAGACCACAGCTGAACGAATTTGCAAAAATGATGGGATTTTCCGATGCGGATGAAGTGGCGGATGAGGTGGCAAAGCTGAGAGGCAGATTAAACCTCAGGTCTAAATTGCCGGAAATTGGAGTGACGGAAGCTGATCTGGATGAAATCGCAGAAAGCAGCAATGCGTCGGGAAATATGACCAATAATATCGCTAAGATCGGGATTGACGGAATCCGCAGATTATTTGCAGATAAGGCCTGATCAGAGTGAAAATAATACCGCATCGGCGGATAATTGGAGGTAGCTATGAGAGCGAATATGGTGAATTGGAAAGAGCAGATGAAGGAAAGACCCTTGTTTGGATGTTTCGTAACCTATGGACTGCCGGATCTGGCAGAATATACGGCCAGTCTTGGCTTTGACTTCATTTTAATAGACAATGAACACGGGGTGATGGAGCAGACCACATTATGCGATATGGTAAGGGCATCCCAGTGTGAAGGAGTTCCGGCTGTTGTAAGATGTACGATGAACGAGTATGACCATGTGCAGAAAGCCTTGGATTTCGGAGCTAACGGGGTGCAGGTTCCCCTTGTCAATACGGTGGAAGACGCGAAAAAGATCGTATCCCTGACCCATTACGCACCGCTCGGAAAGAGAGGAACTGCCTATCTTCCGAGGGCGGCCGGATATGGCATGGTGGATGATAAGTGCGCTTACAGGGAAGAAGCCAATAAGGTGAAATTGGTCAGCGTACATATTGAGACGGTGGAGGCAGTAAAGAATCTGGATGAAATTCTGAAAGTGGATGGAATCGATGTTTATTTTATAGGGCCTGGGGATCTGTCCTCTTCCATGAATCTTCCTACCAATGACCCCAAAGTCCAGGAGACGGTAAAGAGCTGCATTCAGAAGATCGCAGCAGCCGGTAAAATTCCCGGATATTATGTTGGAAATGCCGAAGCGGCCAGACAGGCGATCGAATGGGGAGCCAGATATTTGGTGACGGCCATTACTCCTTATATGACGGCGGGAGCGCTGAAATATCTGGCAGATGTTAAGGGGGAATGCGGGAGCGCTGAGGTGAAGGACGCATATTAAACAGCTGTATAAAACAAAAAGATCCAATTGCTATTCATCCGCCCACTTTAAACAAGCTTCATAAACCTCCCTCCCCTCATCTCTTTCCGTATTCCGGTCAAAATCATGTTCTAAGTAATAGACCGGATAAAAGACGGATCCAGGTATCATATGTGCCATTCGTTTTGAGATGCAAAACGGTACATCCTCATCGGCTGAGCTTGCGGTGAGGAACGCAGGAGGGAGGCCGGAGAGGTCCTTTTCATTTAAGGAATAGGCGGAGAGGTCATCCGCATCATTAACCAGCCATAGAGGCCAGTCTCCCCTCTGCCTTGCACAGACGTAAAGGCAGTAACGTTTTTCCAATGGGCCGGAAGTTATGGGAGATCCGTTTTTCGCCTGCTCAAGAATAGATTTATCCAGCTTTGGATAGTTCAGATAAAAGGGGCTGGGGTTATAAAATTCCGGCTGTTCAAAATTGTAGTATCCGTAAAAACTGATGATTTTCATAGGTTTTGGCAGGTCAAGCGTTTGGAGACGGCTTGCCAGGAACAGCACCAGATAGGCCCCGGCGGAGCGTCCGAAGAGAAGGTACTTTAATGGAAGGCCGTTCTGCTCCGATTTAAAAGAGGAGCAGAACCATCTCACGCATTCTTCCGTACTGTGATGAATGTCCGCCAGGGTGCTTTCCGGGGAGAGAGGGTAATCAAAGGTGAGAAAATCGTATCCGGCATCTAAAAACATCTGACGATAAACCGCGGGAAGATCCTGCCTTTGGCCGTACATCAATCCTCCGCCGTGAAAATACAGGACGGCAATATTTTTTCTATTATTCCCTGCAGAGTAATAATCCGCATTCAGGGAATATCCTAACTCAGTTTGAAATTCATAATTTTTCATAAACACTCTTCCTTTTTTATCCCATTAATTTAAAAAGCCTGGATGCGATCTGGGCCTGTAAAATTTGCTCAGGATCGGAAAAATTAAATCCCAGAATCTGTATGATTTTATTGATCCGGTACCGGATTGTTTTTGGATGCAGGTACATGGATGCCGCAGTTTCTGAAAAACTTTGGTTCGTTTCTAAAAAGCAGCTCAGCGTTTCCATTAATTCAGGATGATCCTTTCTGAACTGCAGAAGGCTGGGAGGAATGAACCGTTCAGGATGTTCCAGATTGCCTGTGGACATAAAAAGTTTATAGATTCCCAAATCGTCATAAGACAGGGCTGAATCCTGCCGGTAGAACAGATGGAGTATTTTCTGGATGTCAACAGCTTCCTGGTTTATTTTGGGAATACCATTGCGGTCTGAGGTGGAACTCAAGGAAATCTGATAGTTAAAATCAGGTATTCCCGGAGAGCTGCGGACAGTTTCCACGATTTCCTGTGCGGTTCCGGGCAGGATGGGGCCTGCTTTTCTGGAAAAATTATAAAGGAATGTGATCCGGTTCTGCTTTTCTAAGTAAGCTACATTCATCCACCTGTTTTTGTACTGTGTCTTTAAACCGTAGAATATACTGTTGGCCCAGTCGGGATCACTGATGAACTTAGGATCTTTGGATGTGAGCCGGATCATTATTACCTGGTAGCTGGGATGAAGATCGATATGGAGGGCGTTTAAGAGATCCTCCGAATGGGCGGAATCAAAATTTCTGCCATTGAGCAGGTCACTTACCAGGTTATTGTTGCGGTGGAACCGGTTTTGGGAAATGGAATACTGCTTTAACAGCTCCATTTGAAGAAAACTGACTACATTTTCTATGACCATGAAGTCATCATTTCCAATCACCTTGCCCCGGTTATGTATGACCAGTTCATATCTGGCGTGATCTAAATTGGGTACATCCACGCTGATGGCCCTGTTCCTGTCCTTGCTGCTTTCCGCAGAATATTCCACATGAAGATGTTTATAAGAAAAATTCATATATCTGGTAGCAGTGATGGGGTGTATTTTAATTACTGCAAAATCATCCAAAACCGGATTTGTGCTGATCTGCTGGTGATGGGTGTGATTGATTAAGGTGACGTCACAGCCGATCATTTTCTTTAATTCCTCTAAAAGCTGCAGAAGAGAAGGCTCTTTTAAAGCCATGCGGGTCAGCTTGTTGTGAACATCATAATGCCGGTTCAGCATGGCGATGTTGGAATCGATAATTGGGCCTAAGATTTCCAGAATTACAGATTCATACTTCACTTCCTTTGGAATCTGTATTAAGGGCAGGGCATGAAGGTTGCAGTAATCAGTCACCGTAACCGGAATATCTGAGACAAAGCGGTCCAGTTTGACGATGAGGGCGCTGATTCCGATGGATGTGAGCTTGCACATGAATTGAGTGATTTCATCAGTTGAGAGATCTTTCAGGGCAAAATAGCTGGTGAGGATGATTTCGCCTTCATTCCCCCAATTTTCAATATCTACGGCTTCTAAAACCATGATGCCGGTAACGCTGCGGGGCAGGCCGTCATTGCCTGCGATAACCCGCGCAAAAGACAATGACGGTATGGTAAGGATTTTCGATACATCCATGATAATACCTCCTTTTATCTCCTGTGGATAAAAAAACACAGATTTATTGTATTTTGTTGCCGATGAAAATAAAAACTGACACGATATAATGATAGTATCACAAACGAGGGGGAATGCAAATGCTATTTACTGTAATCAAGAAAAACAGTTATCAGGATTCTGTTAATCTGATGCTCCTTACAAACCGGATCAATACGCTTTTAGGAGTAAGAAGAAGTTCGATTATGATGGGAACGGAAGCCAATATGAATATATTCAGAAACACCGGGTTTTACACTGGTGAACTGGAACAGGCGGCTCCCAATGACATGGTCATCGTGGTGGATGCGGATCAGGAGGAGACGGTCGCTCTGGTGCTGAAAGAGACGGAATCATTTCTTGGCAATCTGACGGCGGTGAAGGCAAAGAGCGGGGAAAGTTCTGCAAGGAGTTGGGAAGAGGCCCTGGAATTGCTGCCTGAAGCCAATCTGGCTGTTTTTTCCATTCCCGGTGAATATGCTGCCGATGATCTGGAGGAGGCTTTGGACAGAGGTCTTCATGTGTTTTCATTTACGGATAATGTTTCTCTGGAGGATGAAGTCCGGCTGAAAAAGAAGGCCCATGAAAAGGGGCTGCTGTTTATGGGGCCTGACTGCGGGACAGGGATTATTTCAAGCGTTCCGATCGCATTTACCAATGTGGTCAGACCGGGAAATATCGGGATTGTAGGGGCTTCCGGTACAGGAATACAGGAAGTGACCACAATCATTGAACGGCTGGGAGGAGGTGTGATCCATGCGGTCGGCACCGGAGGCCGTGATCTGAGCCATGAAGCCGGGGCAATTACCATGAAAGACGCTATCCTGGCTTTGGAATTCCATGATCCCACGGACGTGATTGTTATCATTTCCAAGCCGCCTGCAAAAGAGGTGAGGGATGAAGTGGTTAATCTGCTCCAAAGTGTCAGCAAACCGGTTGTGGCGGTATTTTTGGGAGAAAAACCGGATCATCATGAAGGCAATGTATATCTGGCCCATACTCTGGAAGAAGCGGCTTGCATGGCGGTGGATCTTTCAAGAGGCAGGCCTGTCAGAGCTAATTATTACCAGGAACCGGAGCACAATCAGGCGCTTGTAAAAGAAGGCTGTACGGTTAAAGGGCTGTATTCGGGAGGCACGCTGGCGGCGGAGGCCGGTATGATGATTTCCGAATCCCTGAATCTGGGGGGACTGATAAAAAAGGATGGTTACATTCTTCAGGCCGGAGGATATGAAATCATAGATTTAGGAGACGATGTTTATACACAGGGAAAGCCCCACCCCATGATTGATCCCGGGGTCCGCATCGGAAAGATGAGAGAATATGCTGCCCGGTCCGATACCGGGGTAATTCTTCTGGACTGCGTGCTGGGATACGGATGCCATCCCGATATGGCAGGCGCTCTGGCCCCTGTGATACGCGAGACGATGGCGCAGGCAGAAGCAAAGGGACGCAGGCTTTATTATGTGGCCTCTGTCTGCGGCACAAGCCGGGATATCCAGGATTATGAAAAGTCGGTGGAAACCTTGAAAAAAAACGGGGCCATTGTGGAAGAGAGCAACGCCAGGGCGGTGCGTACCGCTTTGAGGCTGAAAGGGCTGAAAAACAGGGAACCTGATAAAGCAGTAGTAAAATGGGAGGGAGAAAAGAGGAATCTGCCGGAACCGGGAAGGAAAATCATGGAACTGCTAAATACAAAACCCAGGGTGATCAATGTAGGGGTGGAAGGATTTAAGGAATCCGTCAGAAAATATGGCGGAGAGGCCGTTCAGTTTTCCTGGAAACCGGCAGCAGGAGGCAATAAGCATGTAATCCGGCTGCTGGGGATGTTAAAAAGACACCCGGAAATCGATGCAATGAATGACAGGGTGATTAAACGGATAAAAGATTCACAGCCGTTCCTGACAGACGTGGTACCGGCCGGAAACGTGATCCCGGAATTAGGGGAGCACACCCTGCTCCATGCCGGCCCGCCCATTTCCTATGGGGAGATGACCGGTCCCATGAAAGGCTCCTGCATAGGGGCTGTGCTGTTTGAGGGATGGGCAAAGGAGGAAGAGGAGGCAAAAACGCTTCTTGAAGAGGGTAAGATCAGGTTTATTCCCTGCCATCACGTTGGAGCCGTAGGCCCTATGGGAGGTGTTGCCTCAGCTCATATGCCCTTTTTGGTGGTGAAAAACCGCCTGGATGGTACGGTGGCTTATTGTACATTGAATGAAGGCATTGGAAAGGTTCTACGGTTTGGCGCTTATTCCCGGGAAGTAATAGACCGGCTTTGCTGGATGCGCGATACACTGGGCCCGGTTCTTTCCATGGCTTTACGGAAGAAAGAAAACGGGATCAATCTGAATGTGATCATCGCCAAAGCCATCACCATGGGAGATGAATTTCATCAGAGGAATATAGCGGCATCTTTAATATTTATGAAAGAAATGACGCCGTTAATCATGGAATCCAATGCAGAGGAGACAAAGAAAAAAGAAGTGATCCGTTTTCTTGCGGATACGGACCAGTTTTTCTTAAATATCATGATGGCCGCAGGAAAATCAATGGCGGACTGTGCCAGAAAGTTGAAGGAAGGGTGTGTGGTAACTGCCATGGCCCGGAACGGTGTTGAATTCGGCATACGCATCAGTGGAATGGGGGACCGGTGGTTTACTGCTCCGGTCAATGTTCCTAAAGGGCTGTATTTCAGCGGTTACCGGAAAGAGGATGCCAACCCGGACATGGGAGACAGCGCCATTACAGAAACCGTGGGTGTGGGAGGTATGGCTATGATCGCCGCTCCGGGTGTCACCCGGTTTGTAGGCGCAGGCGGATTTGGCGATGCGCTGCAGGTTTCGGAAGAAATGGAACGGATCTGCATAAGCCATAATCCCAATTTTACAATTCCCACCTGGGATTTTAAAGGAAGCCTTTTAGGAATCGATATCAGAAAGGTGGTATCCACCGGCATCACACCTTTAATCAATACGGGAATCGCCCATAAAAATGCAGGGGTGGGCCAGATCGGGGCAGGAACCGTAAGAGCTCCGCTGGCATGTTTTGAAAAGGCATTGGAGGCATATGCCGGCTGCCTGGAGGGAAGAGAAAAGATCTGATATATCATACGGAGGAGCGTGTTTATGAGAAACAGAATGGTTCTGGCATTGGGAGGAAATGCTATTTTAACGGACGATGCGACAGCAGACGCCCAGTGCAGGGCGCTAAAGCAGGTCAGCCGTCACCTTTGCGGCCTGGCCCGTGAGGGATGGGAGATTGTAATTGCCCACGGAAACGGCCCGCAGGTGGGCAATCTATATCTCCAGCAAAAGGCTGGAGAGAGTGAGAAAAATCCGGTTATGCCTATGGATACCTGTGTAGCCATGACCCAGGGAAGCATTGGTTACTGGCTGCAGAACACACTGCAGGAGGAATTAAACCGGAATG
>JAGZXV010000197.1 GCA_018378255.1 Clostridiaceae bacterium
TACCACCCTCTTTTTTATCCGTTCAATTCTCTCGTACATTTGTCTCCTCCTATTCCCGGCTCTTCCTGATAATTTCAGAAACGGCCGTTAAAATGTGTCTTCACTGACATCGAATACGGTGCGAAATCCATTTTCATCAAACAAATAGAATTCGTAAAATGTGATCACCGCTCCATGTTCCTTTTGTTCGATGCTGATCTGGTTGGAATAACATGTTTCAATAAAGTTCAAAGTGATATGGAGAATCCCTTCTCTCCAATAGCCGTTTGCTAACACCTGATCCGGCAGTTCCGGATGGCCGGGCACTTTAAAATGCCCGATGCGGCAGAGGCCGTCCACCCCTACAGGCGTTTGGTAATTGTGCCCATTCACCTGCATCTCTAACAGAAAATCATTGCCGTTAAACTGTGTTAATCCAATCCGCTCAACTCCCACCGGCCCGTCGGCCGTGGTACACAGCACAAACTTTTTGAGGGCTGAACTGTACACCCCCGGAAGCAGGGAGATTTCATTTTCCGAAAGCTGGTAACTGTGCTCGAAAAACCTGCCTGCATTTTCCGGAACCGGTTCCGATATACATCTTGGACGGCTCAAACAGTCCAGATAGTTTTTTAACTCATCTGCCGCCTGTTCATCCTCTGAAAGAGGTTCCTCTTCCAGAGATTCTCCAAATTCTTTCAAAAGGCCCAGCACAATTTCTTTGATATCCACGTCTTTTGGTTTCCGTATCTCTCCTGGTTTGGGAAGCACTTCAACAATATTCTGGTTAATGGCAAAGACCAGATGTTTATCAGGCATCACCAGCACATACTGACCATGGGCGCCGGAAAAATAATAGGTGCCCGGCCGCTTTGTCATCCAAATCTGATAACCGTATCCGGATGAGCTGTCGTCCGTATACTCAGGCACCCCCGAGCGCTCATTGTTATGGGTCTGCTTGGAAGCTGCCTCTTTTATCCACTCTTCACTCAAAATCCGTTCGCCGTTCCAGACGCCGTTCTGCTCATAGAGCATCCCCAGTCTCAGTATATCTTCCAGTTTTGCAAATGCCCCGCCTCCGCAGTAACAATATCCGTCCGGGTGTTTCACCCACTTAATCCGGTCGGAATCAATTCCTATTTTATCGAATACACGCCCCCGCAGATATTCTAAAATATCACGCTGTCCTGTTATTTTGGATACAATCGCTCCAATTGCCGATGTATTGGTTCCGTCATAATGAAACACGGTCCCCGGCTCATCTTCAATGGGCTGGGCAAAAAATCCGCTGAGCCAATCCTGCCTGCAGGCCGGATAAGTCTTTCTGCAGCCGCTCGTCATCATCAGCATATGGCGGACCGTCAGCCGTTTTAACTCTTCGGAGGGATCCTTTGGCATATATTCCGGCAAAAGCTCCGTAACTTTGGTATTAATATCCAAAAGCCCATCAGTGACCAATGCTCCTACGGCAGTGGATAACATTGTCTTTGTCATGGATTGAAGGCCGTGAACCAGATTCGGTGAAAAAGGAGCCCACCAGCCTTCTGCACATACCTTTCCATATCTGGCAATCATGATTCCATGCATTTCAGTGCCGCAATGATCCAGCGCCTCCACCAGTTTTTTTACTTTCTTGCTGGAAATCCCTACGGATTCCGGCGTCACACGAATCAATTCTGTCCTGTTCAAACACATACCTCCCTTTTTCTGTAAGAAAGAGTTCTGCAGGCGGAAATCCTCCGTCTGCATTTTTATGCCGGAAGCGGTTTCCACTCCGGGTTTCACCCCTTCATAGAAACCGCCTTTTTAACGTTCCGGCTGTTTATGCATCCTGTTATGCTCCGATCGCAAATACGCCGAGTGCGGATAAGAGACAGGCTGCCGCCGCCATGCCTATGGCAGTAATGATCATCTTGTTGATTAACTGGGTCTGAACCTCCTGGGTGGATCCGATCAGGTTTTGTACACCGCCTGAAGAGAACGGGCTGAAGGATGTAACCGCACAGCCGATCAGCATTGGAACGACCATGGCCGGTATGGAACATCCTGCTGCGGTTGCCAGTGCCGGAACCATGGCAAACAGGAAGGGCTGTACCGCGCTGGCAGAAACCACAAAGCTGAGGGCTGCTGCTACGAAACAGATAGCCGGGGCGATGACAAATGCCGGAAGGGATTCCAGCCAGGTACCTAATGATTCAATGACGCCCAATTCCTTTGCCAGTCCGCAGTACATGGCCATACCTGCGATGGTCCAGACCGCATTCCATCCCACTTTCTTAGCACAGATATCCCGCAGATTACCACAATGGGTAATACATAAAATAGAAATTCCAATAGAAGCCGTAACCGGCATTGTCAGGTTTCCTTTCATCCACTTAAACACCGGATTAGGAGCAAACTGGCCGATAATTGACGGAATCAACAGAACTGCAATACAGATGGAGATCACAGTCAGGGTGCGTTTCTGCTCGCTGTTAAATGCTTCCGGTTTATCCATCGTGGCATCATTTTCAGCAACCTTCCAGCCCTTATTGATCACAAACATGACCGCAAAGGCCAGAACAAAGAAGAGGATGTGGTAAACCGTGATGCGAAACAGCAGGGAACTGGAATCCACTTCCGGAAAATACTGTGCAAAATATCCGCTGAACATGGAACCATTGCTGGTCCAGGCCGCAAATCCCATGGTGAGGGAACCGGCCCATGTGCTGAACGGTATCAAAAGCGGGCTCACCCCCGCCTGCATGCAGAGTTCCCATGCCAGAGGGGCCATGATCAGAGAGCTGCTCAGTCCTGCGCCTGTTGCAGTGATCAAAGCCGTCGCCAAAAAGATAACAATCGTGATCGCCCATTTAGCGTGGCGGAAGGTATAAACTATATTTTTACCGAATACCGCCATCGTCCCGTTGGCATTGGCAAAACTATAAAATGTCATCGGCATAACACAGTTCCAGAACAATGTGGTGGGCCACAAAGCAATGAATGCTTTTGACTGGGCTCCCAGTACAATCCAGTTAAGCAGAAAACCGATCAATATGGCAACAAAACCCGGATTAACCTTAAAAAACTGTCCTACTGCAATCGCAACCACAAACCCCAAGAAAAAAATAAGTACATTTGTCATATCACTTTCTCCTTCGCATCGTAAATTATAGATTTCTTCCCCCGTTTTCCTATTTCTGCCTAAGGCATAACTCCGATCTCCTTTCCTTTTTTTAAATTTGTAACAGTTCAGATACTGTTACCTAAATTTTTCTCTCTTTCGAGATAATTCGACATTTTATTGTCAATATATTGAATTTGTGATAAACTTAACTTACTTTTTAATTTTATCATTCACTTTGTACACTTAATATGGTTATCATAACCATTAATTCAGTTAAACTATACAAACTCAAGAGGTGAACATCCATGTTTCTGCTGCATTTTATCAATGTCGAACTATCAGCCCATATCTTGTATGCTTCGGTGCCTCAGGGGATCGATTCCGATACAAAGGGAATCCTTTTGCTGGACCAATCTGTAGAAATTCCCGCAGATTATATCTGCGTCGGTACGGCCGCCCAGTTTTTATCTCTTAAACCGGCCTATGGCCAGGAGCCGGCCGGCACATATTTTTTGAGCGGAGAAGAAAGTGATATTCCAAAACTGTCCGGTTTTTCGTGTAATATCCTGTTGAGCGGCCTCTCTCTCAGCCAGATCTATAATAAACTTTTCGATCGCATCTGCACCTGGAAAAAGTGGACGGAACTTTTGAATAAAAACCAGGGGGCGGGTTTAAAACAGCTGCTTCAGAGAAGCTCCCGCCTGATCGACGCCTCCATCTGCATCATGAATTCCAATTATAAAATCATTACAGCAAGCATCAGACAGCAGGACAGTTCATTTTTTGAAAGCTGCGATGACATTCCCTTGGCGGCACAGGAGATCATCGACTGTCTGGTCCTGAAACATGAAGCCTGTTCCGCTCCCGCTTATCTGGAAGAGCGGGACGGATATATCTATTGTCTTGTTCCCGTTTCCGTAAAACATGAATTTCTGGGATTCCTGTATGGCTGCATCCAGCAAAACAGCAGTTTGCTGCAGAGCATGATGTTCACCCTGGCCCATGAACTTTCCGTCAGACTCATGGAATCTTCTTCCCAGAAATCCGCTCTGTCCTTCCAGGAGATCGCAAAGCTGCTTTTTTTGGAAACTCCTCCGGATTATGAACATATCCAGATCATGCTGCAAAACCTGCCCAAACCTCCCAGAAAATACATGAGAGTTATTTTAACCAGGCTGGATTCCCCATTAAACCGGGAATTGGAACTAAAACAGCTCTGCGGAGAACTGAACTGTCTTTTCCCGGCACACCATACAGCTGTTTTAAATGACTGCATTCTGATCCTCATCAGCTCCCGCCTTGCATCCTGCTCCTTCCCGGCAGATGAAGACGCCGTAGAAGAGATTTTGGAACGCTATCAGGCCACCGCACTGATCAGCCATGCCTGCATGTCTGCCAAGGCATTGAGAATCAGCTATCTCAAATGCATCAAACTGCTGCCGATTATCCTCAATGTGAGATCGGATTCCTTTAAACGGCTTTCCTATTTCGGACGCTACAGCCTGTACCTGACCGTCGATCTATGTGCGAACCATATGAAAGATGATTTCGGCAGTGATGATATCATCTACCTCTGCTCTCCTGCAGTTCTCACCCTGACCCGCTATGACCAGGCCTTTGACTGCAATTTAAGGGATGTGCTGTTTACCTACCTATTAAACGGGAGAAATATTGCGGAAACATCAAAAGTCATGTTCATGCACAGAAACACGACCATTTATAAGATCAATAAAATAAAAGAGCTGATCCATCATTCCCTGGATGATCCCTATTACCGCTTTCACCTGATGTTTTCCTGTATGCTGATCCGCTATTATGAAAAACATCAAAAGCATTCCCTCAACCTGTCTCCGTTTATCCGGGACGATTATAAATATATCTGACTATATAAAAATGCCGGCTATAATTTATCAAGCCGGCATTTTCATACTTCCTCAGCCTATCTTGGGATTACAGGCAAAATGAGGTGGGACGGATACTGCTCATTATGTAAAATCGTCTGGCGGGCAGTCACCGTTTCTTTACCATATCCCATAGGTTCTGCAGTATTTAAATTCCTGTCATATTCCGGAAAATCGCTGCTGGTGATCTCTATGCGGATTCTGTGTCCCTCTTTGAACACCAGGCTAATGGCCCCGATTTTAAAGTCAACGGAATAAATTTCACCCGGCGTCATATAATGGGGTTCGTAGAATCCGTCCCGGCAACGCATGCGGAAAACCCCCGATAAATAAGCATGAGCTCTGCCGTCTGGCAGAACATCCACCAGGCGGATGAAGAAATCCGTATCTACGGCAGAAGACTTTACAAACAGTCTGGCCTGTAGATAACCGGTAATTTCAATCTCTTTTTCCAGTGTTTCCGTGGTATATATCAGCATATCGTTCCGCTGTTCCTTCTCTCTCCTGTCCACAATCATCCCTTTATGCAGATCACTGTCTGTATTGTCACAAGGGTATAACGGATCATAATCGTATTCATCCGCCGGGCTCAAGTATGGCTTTTCAAAGCTGAGCACTCCGTTCCCGTCAAGCGACCTGGCATCCCCTTCACTGTCCAGATAGAGCTCAGTATACCTAGTCCGGCCAAGAGGCCATTCCTGTTCCTCTCTCCATACGTTATCCCCCATCACATAGATCCTGACCGGAGCTTCCTGACCGGAATCCTTATTTCCTTTCAGATACCGGCCGTAAAACTGCATGAAACTCTGATACATTTCTTTTGTATAGCCGGAATTGGGTGGGAATCTCACTTCTCCATATTTTATCCCAGAATTAGAACCTGTACTTACTCCATACTCCGTAGTGTGGATCCACGGGCCTAACACCAGTCTGTGGCTCCTGGCTAATTCCATATCATCGGTTTTGTGGCTCAGCAATTCAAAATTCTCCGCCACTCCGGTACACATATAGTCAAACCAGCCTGTATAAAAAAAGCATGGAACCGAAATCTTTTCGATCCCAAGTGGCTGGCCCATTTTCTCCCAATATTCCCTGTTGCTGCAGTTATCCACCCACTCATTAAAAAACCGGCGGAGCGGCACACCTTCAAATTTGAGGACATCTGCGTCTAAAAACGGCAGCACATAGCATTCTTCCTCATTTTTAACCTGCATGATATGCTCAATTTCTGCCAATTTCTCTTTTTGCTGCTGAGGAGTAAAACCACATTTTCCACTGATAATTGCGTTCCGAAGCTGTTTCATATACCAGAACAGACTGGTCCGGTGGGAAAGAACGCCATACATCAATGTGGGCAGGAACCGCCCGCTGGCCCCTCCCGGAGCGGCGGCGGCTAAAGACGGCGGATTGGCGGAAGCGGCCAGGATCTGCTGGCCACCATTATAGGAATATCCGAATGTTCCAACTTTCCCGCTGCACCACTCCTGAGCCGCCGCCCATTCAATGGTATCATAACCGTCGTTCCGTTCATTGGCAAAGGGAGCAAACTCCCCGTCCGACTGGCCTCCTCCCCGCACATCACACAGGAGAATATGATATCCGCGAAAAGCCGTTTCATTCACCGCGTAAACCTCTTTTGTGTAGAAACTTTCTTTTAAATAAGGGGTTCTCACGATTAAAGCAGGAAGCGGTTCCTCACTAACCGGCTTTATATGATCGGCCCTGAGAATTGTCCCGTCTCTCATGGGAATTTCAATATTTTTATAAATTCTGACTTCCGTTATGTGCTCCATAGCTCCTCCTTTCCTTGTCAGCACTGCCCATTTAATACGGCGGTTAAATAAAACTCGCCCTTCTTTTTATCCACCGTGCATCCCGGAACCGCAAGAGCCGGTGTCTTTATATACAAATGAAGCCTGTTTCCATCAAACCTGAAATCAAACTGGTCTGAAGCGACTCTCCCCAAACTCCGTCCGAACATCAAAAGCCGGTTTCGATCTGTCCATGCCCCGCTGGCCATATTTTCCGACTGATTCTCACCATCAATAAAATTTCCATGGGTTAAATTAGGCGGTATCACAATATAATCTCCACTTACCGGCCATTTTCCAGCCATTCCACATTTCAGGCGATGAAGGGTTCCGCGCTCTACTGTGGAAATCTCCAGTTCCTGTTTTGTCCTGTCAAATTCAAAACAGACGTTTTCACATCCAAAGGAGTTGGTTTCAAAGGTAAATGTTTTACCAGCCACCTCCTCTACCAGGCCGCTTTCATCACTTCCATGAGGCGCCAGATTCCACTGGACCAGGCGATTATTAAGCCTTTCATATGCCTGTGGATTGGCAGGAAGCGGGCGGCCGCTCATCTTTAAATATACCAGCTCATAAAATGTTTTCTGTATGCTGAAATCACTCTTGATTTTATTGTTCGCCATACAGGAAAATACCATATCCGCTTCCGTAAAAACACAGGAATGGTTGTCATTTCCTCCTGCCAGTATAAAGCCTTCGCAGGGCATTTTCCAAACCTGATATCCATATCCAAAATTCCGGAATATCTTTTGATGGCCGGCAGTTGAAATGTGGAATTTCCCAAATTCATCACAAATCTCAGAGCTGATCAGTTGCTTGCCATTCCACTTTCCTCGTTTCAGCAGAAGATAGCCAAATTTGGTCAAATCTGTCTGCCTCACACAGACGGTAGATGGCTCCCTCTCTTTCTGTTTGTTATACCTGCACAACACTTTTATCCCCATAGGTTCTAAAAGCCGGGGTTCCATATAGGAAATGATGTCTTCTCCTGTTTTTTTCTCTACAATGGCCGCCAACACATGGGGAATCCCATTATTATAGAAAAAATGACTGCCCGGCTCATAAACAGGATCAATGGACAGGAAGGTTCTAATCCAGTTATCGCTCTTAAACATATCTACACAGGCGTCCACATCCTGCCCGCAGCTCATAGTCAGCAGATGGTAAACCGTTACCCGCTTCATCTTTTCACTCAGCGGTTCGGGCAGGTGACCGCTGAAAATATCGGCCACCTTTTCATTCATATCCACCTTTCCTTCCTGAACCGCAATCATCACACCTAATGCGATAATTCCTTTGGCAGAAGAATAGATCCTGTGAAAATTATTAAGCGAAAATGGCTTTCCGGCCCCTTCTGCGATGATGTGATCATTGCGGATGACCTGGAAGCTGTGCATATCGACCGCATTGCCCATATTATTATTCTGGACCGTTTCAAAAAAGTCCAGCAGTGATTCTGAAGATATGCCCTGCTCTTCTGGGGTGCTGTATTTTAAATTCTCATTGTCTAAAATCATCTGATCCCTCCTATTTCCATGAAAATGCATCGCCTCTGATTGTAGAGCTCTTGGATATCTGAATATCATTAAGTCCGGAATTATGTGCTACTAATATGCAGGTGGACGCCAGTGCATAGTATGGAACGTCCTTACAGACCAGCTCGGTCAGGTACAAGGTATTATCATGGATTAATTTTTCATCTGTACTGTTGACGGCCTCTGCTGATTTTGCTGCTCCTTCTTCATGAACATAAGCCAAATTCGGAATTGTGAAGCAGTAAAGGTTGATTAAGTCCAGGGAACTTCTGCTGCCTGCCGTGTTCATGGTGTTCATACACAGATCCCAGCCGCTTTGATGATCTTTTAGGGTATCATCAAAAACAGCTGCTTCCACCTGTTTAAGGCTCGCATTTAAACCAATTTCCTGCAGGGACTGCTGTAAAATCTCAGCTGCCGTAGTTTGGGATGCATCCCCGCTCTTTACATTGATCGTTACTGCCGTACCCTGGGCGATTCCTGCCTCTTGTAAAAGGGCTTTTGCCTTCTCAGGATCGTAGCTGTAATAGTCTTCCGGTATATAATTATCCGCCATATTTCCCGATTTAGGAGAACAGCAGGTGGTGCACACTTCTCCAAATCCTCCATAAGCCGCCGCCGTAATTCCCGGAGCATCCGCTGCATAGGCGATTGCCTGCCGGACCCTGGCGTCATTGCAGATGGAATATTCGGAACAATTAAACTGGATGACGTTAATTTTATCCGTAAATATCTCCATACCTGAGAAATTGTTTTCCAGCAGGGAATTATAATCAGAGGTCAGCACATTATAAGCACAGTCCACCTCTCCGGTCTGCAAAGATGTGGTTCTCTGGGAAGCCTCTTTTATGAAGACAATTTTAAAGTTTTTTACAGCCGGAGCCCCTGCCCAGTAATCATCTCTCCCTTCAAAAACAGCATATGCACCTTTCACATACTCTTTCAGCACATAGGGTCCGCTTCCAATGGGCTGGGTTGCCATCTGATCCGGGCTGGCCTCAAATGCTTCCTGATAGAATAAATTGACATTTTTCAATGTGACGATGGCAAATGCGTATTCCTGCTGCAGCACCAGCTCTACTGTGTTCTCGTCCAAAGCTTTAGTGTTCTCTGTGTCTATGTATTTTACCCAGGTTCTGCTGCTGGTATCTGCATAGGCAGTTGCCAGAGAATAGACCACATCATCTGCCATGAGTTTATGTCCATCGGAAAACGTCACATCATCCCTTAAGTACAGCTTATAATGGGTGCCGTCTACCTTTTCGATCTCTTTACATACCCCCGATTTAAAATTGCCTTCCACATCGTAGTCAAACAGCGCATCGTATACTTGGTAAGAAATATCGCCATAACCTGTCTTAGGGCTTTTTAAAGGGCAGAAAGTCTCAGGATCATTGGGGTATGCAAACACCACTGAATCCTTTGTCTGTTTGCTGCCCTCTGATTTAGCTTGCATACCTGTTTGTGCAGAATCCTGCCCCTGGTTCTGGGAAGGTTGTTTCTCTCCTCCTGACGAACAGGCCGAAACTGAAACAGCCATAGTCAATGTCAATAAAAGCGCCGCCAATTTTTTACCTCTTTTCATACTGTCCTCTCCTTTCGCCGTTTTACCGGCTTCATTCCTTGATTTCCCTGTATCTGCAGCATGACACAAAATGGTCCTGCCCGATTTCTTCCAATTTCTGAATTTCTTCACAAGCCTTATTCGCATAATCACATCTGGCTGCAAACCGGCAGCCCGGCTTGGGATTTATGGGCGATGTAATCTCTCCTTTTAAAATTATTCGCTTTCGTTTTGCACTCACTTTCGGAACCGGAATCGCTGAAAGCAGAGCTTTTGTATATGGATGTTTCGGATGGTAAAATAACTCCTTAGCCGGCGCTTTTTCAACCAACTGCCCCAGATACATCACACAGATATCATCTGACATATGCTTAACCACGGAGAGATCATGGGTGATAAAAATATAAGTCAGGCCGATCTGAGCCTGGAGATCTTTCATCAGATTCAAAATCTGGGCCTGAATGGAAACATCCAGCGCCGACACTGGTTCATCACAGACAATAAACTGGGGATTCAGTGAAAGGGCCCGGGCTATACCAATCCTCTGCCGCCTCCCTCCGTCCAGCTCATGCGGATAAGAATTGGCAAACCGCTGGGCAAGTCCCACGATGTCCATCAGTCTCTCCACTTCCCCATTCAGCTGTTCTTTTGTCAGACCGCCTTTTCTTTTCAGCGGTTCTCTGATGATCTCACTCACTGACATTCTGGGGTTTAATGAAGAATAGGGGTCCTGGAAAATGATCTGCATATC
>JAGZXV010000006.1 GCA_018378255.1 Clostridiaceae bacterium
TGGGAAACGCCGGTATATACGAATTTCTCAACCCCCATGGCCTTAGCCGCTTTTACGACATCTGAAGCCCAGATATCGTACCACTTCATTCCATAATCTTCCGTCACATGGGTGGACTTTCCATATCCCCGGAGCTGGATTTCGATTACATGGTAGCCAAGAGCGGCCAGAGCGGCCGTATAGGAACTGGCGTGTTCAATGCGGGACCTGGAAGAAAAGATATAGTTATTTCCGGTTCCCCGTTCTTCATAATAAATTTGTACTCCATCGTCAACTTGTATGTAAGGCATAGGCATTTTCCTCCTGAAATATAGTTTAGCAGAAACCGTTTAATATTACCGGCTCGATTCTGGTGCCTGCATTCTTTTGGGGATCAATCATAACCTGCAGCTCCACCCTGTCTCCATCAAATCTGCAGCAGACTTTATCTGTAGCCATCCGGGATTCGCTGCGGATATAGAATGTGAATTCATTTTCCTTCGTCCAAGCTCCGGTATACAGATTCGCTTTTGAACCGGGAATCAGGTTTAAACGGAAATCACTGGGATTCCTCAAAAAATAAGGTTCATTTTCCAGCCACTCCCCATTTTTTCCTATCAGAAACTTCCTATCGTCCAGACAGACGGCTGCCTGGCTGTCTGTAAATTCAAACCGGACCTTCTTCTTTCCGTCCTCATTACAGGAAAGGCGGTAATCCCTGCCCTGTATCATCTCTTCCACAGGGGAAGACGGTTCCCCTTTGGGGCCCAGATTCAGATGTTTCAGACGGTCTTTCAGCTGCCCGCATGTCTCAGGGTCCTCCGGCAGCGGCCTATGATAGACATGGAACATCACATGGCTGTAGAACAAATGCATCAAAATGCCCTCCCGCGGCTCATTGGCCATGATGGACGCCGTCATTTCAAATTCCGGCAGCACCAGGGATTTCTGGTTTCTGCCGCCGGACAGTTTGTAACCGCCGATGGCATTTCTCCTGGTATGGAAACCGTAGCCGTTGCAGGCTTTTTCCACATAATCAGCAGGAACCCTTGGATCCACCGGCGTAGGCAGGTGGCATTGGCCCATCATGTCCGCAAGTTCCGGCTTTAAAAGCTGTTTCCCCTCATAGCTGCCATGATGGTACAGAAAATCAGCCAGCTTTCCAAAGGCATCGATTGTGATGCTGATGGTGGATGGTTCCGGTTCACCCTGAGGATTTAAGGTGATGTCCATAGTTTCCCCCATGTGGGACAGCAGTTTTTCTTCCAAATAGGTTTTTAAATCCTTTCCGGTTCTCAGCCGCACCGCCTCAGATACCATATGGGGCGTTCCGTTGTTATAGACATAAGTGCTGCCCGGACGGTAGGTCAGGGGAATCCGCATGAATTCCTTAACCCAGTCATTGGTCTCCTTGATTCTGGAAAATACATCTTTCTCATGGCCGGTGGACATGGTCAGCACGTGGTACATGGTCACCTGGTCCATATTTTCAGGCAGCTCCTCAGGGACGCGGCCGCCGAATACGGAAACCAGCGGTTCATTAAGATCGATCAGGCCGTCCTGCATGGCGAACAAAAATGCCAGGCTGCAGAGCGCTTTCCCCGAAGAATACATCCGGTGCATGCTCCTGTTCGTAAACGGTGCAAAAGTGCAGCCCACAAACTTCTGATCCCACCGCCTCAGCTCCAGGCTGTGAATCTCCACATTTTCATTTTCACAGGCATCCAGAAAGTCCAGGATGGACTGTGATGATATTCCAAACTTTTCAGGTGCTTCAAATTGATGTAACATAATTCTCCTTTCCTCTGTATAAATTGAGAAGCAGCCAGTAAATACCGGCCGCCGCTTCCAAATTCGTTATATCCCAGTGTGATTACTCTATTCGGCACTTAAATGCCTACAGCAGATTACGCCCATTACAAAATGCCATAATGTGATTTACAACCTCTTCCCTGTGTTCCAAAAGCACATTGTGGGTGCCGTCGGAAAAGACCACCATTCCGCTGTTTTCCACAGCCTTACAGGAGCGCACCATATTGTCAATGGTGCTGATGGGATCCATCATTCCTCCTATAATCAAAACAGGAACTTTGATTTTTTTCAGTTCCTCAATCAGTTCTTCTTCCGTATTACAGTCCGCAAAAGGCTTTTTAGGGTCCAGCCGGGCAACTTCCGGAGGCATGGTGACCCAAAATTCCCTCTGTTCTTCAATTGCAGCTTCGATCTTTTCAGGATCGGCCAGCCCGTCTTCTGCCAGCTTTCTAAGCGGCCCTGCCTGACGGTAAACTTTGGCCTCCGCATAGGCTTTCCAGGTTTCCGGGTCTTCACTTGCCCGGATCGTCTGCATCCGCGCCTCTCCCGTATCCTGTCCGTCCTTGCTGTGGGGGCCGGGCACCCCAGCGAAAAATCCCCTCAGCCGCTCCGGGTGCAGGCGGCAGATATGCCAGCCGATTCCCGAACCGTGGGAAATGCCTCCATAGAAAAATTTATCAATTCCCATGGCATCCGCGAAATCGCAGGCGTCCTGGGCCCACACATCGTACCACGTTCCTCCCAGATCTTTGACCGCCTCGGAAGCCGATACCCCATATCCCCGGATCTGCACCTGGAAAACATGGAATCCATGTTTTTCCGCCAGATCGATGGTATAGGCGACTTTGCTGTTATGGTTCTGCTGGCAGCTTATCAGATAGCGGTCTCCGCTGCCGAATTCATTATATCCCAGTGTAATTCCGCTCTTTAATTGTACAGTTTTCTGCATAACTGTTCTCCTTAACATTTAAATAGAAACTTTTCCGGGTATTCTTTTGCATGAAAAATGCCGGTCCCCGGAACGTTGGCCGGCATTTTTATTCCTGTCAGACTGCTTTTGATTTTACTAATTTGGCTTTTATCTTATCTCCGAAAAGATTGTATAAAAGACTGATCACTGCCAGAATGATGAACAGACAGGAAATCGGACGGGTAAAGAAATCCCAGATTCCGTGGAAGCCGTTAACAAGACCCTGTCTCAGCTTTGTCTCCATGGACGCGGCCAGACAGTAAGTCAGCATGAATGGGGCGTCCGGTATTTCAAAATATCTCATTGCCATGCCAAGCAGGCAGAAACACAGGCAGATCACAACGCCTGAAAGGTTGCCCTGGCTGATGAATGCGCCCAAAAATGCCACTGCGATAATAGCAGGATACAAAAAATGGGACGGCACTTTCAGAAGCATGGGGAATAACGGCATTCCGAATACCTGGGCAAACAACACCGCTACCGCTGCAAATATACAGCTTAAGTAAAGCAGATAAACCACATCCGGGTAATCCCTGAGTAAAGTCGGACCGCAGGAGATTCCGTGGATGGATAACGCTGTTATCATGTAAATAAGAGCCGGAGATCCTGGTATACCCATGGAAATCATGGGGATGAGCGCCCCTCCGATTACCGCATTGTTGGTAGTTTCACATGCGATGATTCCGGCCGGTTCGCCGTTTCCAAATGTTTCCGGATGTTTGGAACGGTTCTTTTCCGTGGCGTAGCAGATCATGGATGCAACTCCGCCGCCCAGAGCCGGTAAAAATCCGGTGAATACACCTACCAGGAAGGAACGAATGATATTTCCCACATTGGCAAGCAAATCGGCAGCCGGGAACTTATAGCGGGAAACCTTTCCGGCTATGGAAGTATCCACTTCTTTATTAAATGCATATTCTTCAATAATCATACGGCCCGCTATGATTCCAAGCATAGCCACGATCATGCTGACGCCGCCTAACAGATAGGTACTGCCGAATGTAAAACGTTTTGCACCATCGATCGGCGATGAGCCGACACATGAAATAATCAGCGCAAGGGCTACGGAAACGAATCCCTTCATCAGATTATCCTTTGACAGTGCCACTACCATGGTAATTGCAAGAAGCAGCAGGCTGAAATATTCCCAGGGACCCATTTTACATGCAATCGTGGACAATGGCAGACATGCAATCATCGCAATAATGAGTCCGGGCAGAGTGCCGATAAAGTTACATGTAACGGCAATACTGAGGGCACGCACGCCTTCGCCCCGCCGCGCCATCGGATATCCCTCCCAGGCTGTCGGAATGGATGCGCCCGTTCCGGGAATACCAAGCAGAATCGCCCCGATACATCCTCCTGATGTGGACCCGATATAAAGGCTGGCAAGCAGCGCAAGGGCAAGACCCGGTTCCATTTTATAAGTTAACGGTAAAATAATAACGGAAGCAGTACCTCCCGATAAACCGGGAATCGCGCCAAGTATCATGCCGAGAACGCCGCCTCCGATGATATATAGCAGCCCTGTAGGGGTAAGGATCTGCTGCAGTGCTTCTGAAAAAGCTGACCAAACCATACTCTCACTCCTCTCCTATAATCCCAAAATGCCGGTAGGCACACGAATTTGAAATGCATAAACATATAAACAGTAAAATACTGCGCCAAAAACCACCGCATAAATCAGCGCTTTCCACCAACTGATCTTTCCCCGGCAGAACAACATAACCATTACAAAAATCGCGATCGGTGCCGCAAATTTCAATCCAAGAAAATACAAACCCGCCAGATACAAAACATAGCATCCAAACATCATCATTGCCCGGCCAAACTGAGCCTTCGTCATATACACCTTATCCTTACCTTCCAGTTTGTGAATAAGAAAGTAGATGCCGCAGACAGCAAAAATACCGGCAGCAATAAAAGGAAATGTGCGGGGACCAACCTTGGCGAATTCCTCTGTACGAATCTTTATCTTTCCTGACTGAAACACGATGAAAGCAGCCAGTAAAAGGCATACGATTCCAAGCTGGCGATCCTTACGCAGCTTATTCATAAAGTCTTACCTCCAGTCAATAAAATACTTATCTGACAGTTACTCTTATAATGATCCGATCGATTACTTCAATCGCTTTATCATCCGTTCAGGGGGCAGACAGCTTTGCCCCCTCTTTGTTGGTTCTGAATTATTCTTTGTTTCCTAAAACTTCACCGATCTTCTCATATTCATCATCGATGATTTCCCAGCATTCTTCAATTGTCAGCGGTTCTAATATCTGGTTCTGGGTATCCATGTATTCTTTTAAAAGCTTGCCTTTTTCGCTTGGACTATCGCTGATGGCATCTTTAATAGCTTCGTTCCATTTGGCGTTGATGGCCTGTGCAAGGCTGGCGTCGATGTCATTTTTACATGCTAAAAACATAACGGAAGGGACCACACAGTCAGACAAATCCTTTTCAGCGTAGCAGGGAATATCGGCTAATTCTTCTTTTACAGAACGTTCATTGCTGAGAGCGACTACAGGAACCAGGTAATCGGAATACTCGATGGTATCTCTCTGATTCCAGAACACAACGTCCACAATCCCGCCCATTAAGTTCGGTTTGGAATCGCTTCCTTCGGAAATAGTCATCTTCACGTCAAGACCGAAATGATCTGCAAATAATGTGGCATATACCTCGCCCACGGTATCAGGAGCGTAAGCAAATCTCACTTTACCCGGATTGGCTTTACAGTAATCAACCAGATCTTCCATGGTCTTTACATCAGGTAATGTGGTTTTGGAAACTCCGATAAAGTTAGGAGCTCCGTTGGATGGCAGCATGCCTAAAACCTGGAAGTCATTTTTCAGGGAGTAATCAAAGGTGCCTGTGATCTCACCGATTACCATCTCATTTCCCGACATATAGAAGGTATATCCGTCTCCGCCCGCAGCATATGTTTTTTCCACGCACACGGCTCCGCCGGAAGTAGCATCCGATACCAGAAGGCTTGTGCCGCCGTCTTCGAAAACAATGTCCAAAAGATACTGCTGGGAAAGGGTAACGCTTCCGCCCGCGGAATTTCTGGTGTAAAACGTGATTTCTTTATCTGTAAACGGCCATTCCGGAAGGTCCTTTGGGGCTTCGGTCTGGGTGCCTGCACCGGCTGCTGATGCTTTGGTTTCCGCTGCTTTTTCAGTGCCTGCCGGGGCCTTTGAGCCTGAGCCGCAGGCGGTCAGTGCCAGTACCATGGATGTGGCCAGTAATAATGATAATTTCTTCTTCATAATAACTCTCCTTTTTGGTTTTTAATATTAAACGTGAAGGCTTTTTTGAAAATGCCTTGAGGTTTTAAAGTAAAACGTGAAGGCTTTTTCGAAAATGCCTTGAGGTTTTAAAGTAAAACGTGAAGGCTTTTCTGAAAATGCCTTGGGACTTAATGTAAATGATACTTTATGTAAATAGCAACTTACTCTAAAAATTCCCCCGCCTCTTTAAACAACGGATAAAAATACTTCATATCCTCCAGCCTAACTCCATCGGCAATATAGGATTCATTGCTGATAATCATAGTTTTCCTGTCCTTTTTATCATAAAGCGGCCATTCCGGAAGCCCTGCCCCCATAGGTTCACCGCAGCGTACAAAATTCATCCAGGTTCTGCGGATGATATAAGCAAGCCGGGCAGACACCAATTCCTCATCCGGGCGGCCGAATATCATCTCGTATTCATTGCCGTGGTGGGCCCGGTTTCCGTTCTCTTTTCTAAGCATGGTGTGGAACATGTGCACTTCACTGGGTCCCGCCATCGCTTCCGCCACCAGGTTGGCCGGTATTCTGAGCCAGAGATCATTTTTGATATCCATATAAATCTCATCCAAAGGCTTATCCGGGTCATTCATCCGGTAGAATTCAATGGCCTTGTCCAAATCCCCGGTCTTCTTCCCGCACTGCCGTTTCAGGAATTCATACTTTTCTTTCATGTCGAGAGGCCTGAACTGCTGGTCGTATTCCCCGCAGCAGGTTCCGATGATCACATCGATCCCGGCGGCAGCTCCGTGAACCAACTGCCTGAATCCGTCTTTGGGAATCACGATATCGTCCAGCACCACGGAAAATTCTTTTCTCTCAGAATTAAAAAATCCTGATCTCTGAAGCTTGACCTGGGCGTCATAAATGTTCTCCGCCGGCAGTTCCAAAAGCTCCTCCAGCGTGGGATTTCCCAGAATATCAAAAAATACGTCTGCCGCTCCCAGGCTGTCTTCCCAGGACGTGGTTCCCACATCCACCGCAAAGGAGCTGTGCATAATGGCCTTATTAAAATACGGCCTTGATTCCTTCATCATCAGCTGGGCCGATATATTGCTGGAGCCGGCGGAATGTCCGAACAGCGTTACATTGTCAGGATTCCCTCCAAAATCGGCAATATTGTCATGAACCCATTTCAGAGCTGCCTGAAGATCCATCTGAGCCAGGTTGTTGCTGTAACGGCAGCGTCCGCTCTCATCCAGCTTAGATAAATTGAGAGTTGCAAATACCCCCAAACGGTAATTGATTGTCACCAAAATCACGTCTGGATTTTCATCGATCATCAAATCGCCATTGTACAATGGACGGCTGGCCCCGCCTTTTATGTATGCCCCTCCATATACCCATACAAGCACCGCCTTATTCTTGGTAACCAGATCAGCAGTAAAAATGTTCAGGTACAGACAGTCCTCACTTTTTTCCAGCCCCGCATACCTCTCATCCTCATCGGACTGGACGGGAATCGGTTTATACGCTCCCGCATCAAAAGTTTGTCTGCTGTTTGGCACCTCCCTGGGTGCCTGCCACCTCAACGGCCCCACCGGCGGTTGGGCAAATGGGATCCCTTTAAAAGCCAGGACACCATTCTTCTCCCTCATGCCCACATAAGTTCCCTTTTGAGTTGTAACTCTAGGCCTCATTATATCCATTTTTTCCTCCTTCCCGCCGCCAAATAAAAGCAGCATTATGTTCCAATTATTTCCTCCTATGTATTGACTTCTTAATATATATGTCTTAATATTAATACAGCAACGAACGGAGGAATGAAAAATGCAAAAAAAAGAAAGCAATTCATCTCAACAATCCATCGAGAGAGCTTTGAAATTATTAACAATCATGGGCGACAGCAGAACCGCCATGAATGTGACTGAAATCAGCAAAATACTCAATATATCCCGAAGCACCGCCTATGCAATGCTGAATGTCATGACAGACATGAACTTTCTGTCCAAAGACCCGGCCACAGGAAAATATTTCCTCGGATATGAAATTTTCATATTGGGATCGAAGTTCCGTATTAAATACAGTCATCTGCTTCCATGTGACGATTACCTGAAAGGCTTTGTAAAACAGACCACAGTGCAGCTGAACCAGGTCAGCCTTACAGTTCTTCAGCAGGATTATATGGTTCTGAAATTTCTGAGTAAAATCCTCTCCACTGCCATGAACCAGTTTGCAGAACAGAGAATCATTCCTGCCTTCTGTACGGCCAGCGGCAAAGTGCTTCTCGCCTCCCTTTCCGAGGCGGAACAGAAGAATGCGTTGGAGCATCAAAATCTCTACCCTTATACCTCTTCCACCATCACGGACCCGGATAAAATCCTCCAGCAGTTAAAAGAAATTGCTGCCCAGGGATATGGGGTGGATATCGAAGAGTTTTCCAATTTTGAGATTAACCTGGCCGCTCCTATAAAGGATTATTCCGGAAAAACAGTGGCCGCCGTTAACCTTTCAGTACCAAAACTGATCTATCAAAACCGGTATCAGGAATATATCCAGTTAGCCATCGCGCTTGGCCAGGAGTTATCATCCCTCTTGGGATACTGGAATACCTTCTGATATACTCGTTTTTGTTTCCTGTCATTTTCATAAGAAACAGGGGGTTCTCCCGGGTTTTTGGCTTTGCCAAAAGCCCGGGAGTTTTCCGTAAAGTATAACCCGGCTTAAAGGATATATTTTACGGCACATTGTACAGTTATCTTTGTACAAGGTTTGGTTTTATATACAAAATATATAATACTTCCCATTTTTTGTCAATAGTACTGTATTGTTATTAACTCTCTTATTTTCATATATTAATTCACTAATGTATTATTATTAATACACTATTCCAGAAATTCATTTGTGTTTTTTTAGATTTCACTGATTTATGAATCAAAAATTCGGAATAAAATTTTTTCAATTTTTTTTATTTTTTTGGTTCAAAAGGAGTATTTTATATAGATTATCTGTGAATATAGCCGGAATACCAAAGCCGGCAGATACCGGAATACCGATTATATGGCCGGCTGCGGCCTCCCCTTCCGGGGAGCGCTGTATATCTGCCATTGGTTTCAGCATATAAATGCCGGTTATGCCAATCGCCAACTATGTTTTAGAAAGAGAGCTGTCTCCTATAGATCATTCAGATTTAATTACAAGGGATTCTTTTGCCGCACATCACTGTATCCCGGTTCCATTTTTCAACTCAGAAATCCATTCTTCGATCGCCTGGACTAATATATACTGCTGCTGCAAAACAGCTATTCCCGTTTCAGGAATGCCGGGAATATGTTGTTTTGTGCTGATATTCTCTTCCAGATAAGTTTTTAAAGTCTTTAAATTATCTTCAATACCGGCCAAACACTGTTCCTGCTGCTTCGGCGGAAGGCTGTCTAAGTTGACGATCACCGCATTAAAGTCCAGGAATATATGGATGGGCTTTGACGCGATTTCCAGCATAAGGCTGTCAAATTCCTTTTCTCCGGCCTCCGTCAGTGAATAGACGGCCTTCTCCGGCATCTTCCCCTCTTTCACGATATTGCTTTTAATGAGGCCCTTTTCCTCCAGCTGAATCACTTTTTTGTAGATGGAAGGCGTGCTGATCTTCACCCACCTGGATATATTCCGGTATTCCACCAGTTTTTGAATATCATAGGCGCTTAATGCCTCTTTTTTCAAGATTCCCAACACGATCAAGTCAATCGTCGCCATTTTTTCCTCCTATTCCCCTTGACAAGTACTATAAATTATAGTAGTATATGCCTCACAGCTGTTATACTATAAATTATAGTACTATATTTTATATTCCATGTCAATAGAAAGGAGTTTTACTTATGAACAAGATCAACAAGAAAATGGAGCTGCTGGGCAGCGTTCCAATCCCCAAAGCGCTTTTAGTCCTGGGACTGCCTGCCATGATCGGTATGATGATCAATGCATTGTACAATCTGGTGGATGCTTATTTTGTCGGAGGGCTGGGCACCAGCCAAATGGGGGCGATTTCCGTTGCCTTTCCCCTGGGGCAGGTTGTGGTCGGACTGGGGCTTTTATTTGGAAATGGAGCCGCATCCTATATTTCCAGGCTGCTGGGCGGGGGGGACAGGGAGACCGCTGATAAAGCGGCCAGCACAGCTCTCTACAGCAGCTTGTTTGTGGGGTCGGCAGTCATTATCTGCACAGTCATTTTTCTAAAACCGGTTCTGGTCTTTTTAGGCGCCACGGAAAGCATACTGCCCTACGCGCTGGCTTATACAAGAATTTATATCATCTCATCCATCTTTAACGTATTCAATGTCACAATGAACAACATCGTCACCAGCGAAGGCGCTGCCAAAACCACAATGGCCGCACTTTTGACGGGCGCCCTGCTCAATATAGCATTAGACCCGCTGTTTATCTATGGGTTCAATCTGGGGGTGTCTGGCGCAGCAGCGGCCACTGCCATTTCACAGATCGTTTCCACATTGGTTTATCTATGTTACGTGCTCAGAAAGAAGAGCGCTTTCACCTTCCGCATCAGGCAGTGCTGCTTTTCGAGAGAGATCATGTCTGAAATCCTTAAAATTGGTGTGCCAACGCTGGTATTCCAGCTTTTAACCAGCCTATCCATCACCCTCATCAACATGCAGGCAAAAGAATATGGCGATTCCGTAATTGCCGGAATGGGGGCCGTAACCAGGATCATTTCCATGGGAAGTCTGATGGTATTCGGCTTTATTAAAGGGTTTCAGCCAATTGCAGGTTACAGCTACGGAGCTAAAAAATATGACAGGCTCCATGAGGCGGTCAAAACCTCCATACTCTGGTCAACTGCATTTTGTGCGGCTTATGGCCTCATAATGGCGCTGTTCCCCTCAGCCATTATCTCAGGTTTTACCAAAGACGATGTTGAAATGATATCTGCCGGCGAAAAAGCGCTGAGAGCCAACGGCTTATCTTTCCTTCTTTTCGGCTTCTATACCGTATACTCTTCCCTTTTTCTGGCCCTCGGAAAAGGGCTGGAGGGATTTCTCCTGGGCGCATGCAGGCAGGGCATCTGTTTCGTTCCCGCGATTCTGATCCTGCCGGCGGTTCTGGGGATGAACGGAATCTTCTATGCCCAGCCATTTTCTGATGCAGTTTCCGCACTTGTAACGGTATGGATGGCTCTGCGCCTTAAAAGGGAACTGTCTGACCGGCAGTCAGCTTCTCTTTCCCAACCATGCATAAAACAGCCTGGCCAAAGCTGACCCATTGTGATAGAGTAATATCAATTATTTCTGGCCGGAAACCGGATGACAGTCACCTGTCCGGCCAAAAGGCCGAAAGGAGCAGAACATGGACTACATAAAAGATAACAAAGCCGCCTGGGAAGAGGCATTTGAACACAGACACCAGGGTTGGGGGGATGAAAACTATAAAATTCTTCTGAATGAACGCCTGCCGTTTTTTTGCCCCGACGTGGCAGAAGCGCTGCAGGCCATGGACTTTAAGGACAAACATATCGCCCAGTTCTGCTGCAACAACGGCCGGGAACTATTATCCCTCATGCAGTTGGGCGCCAAAAGCGGCACCGGCTTCGATATCGCTGAAAATATTATTAAACAGGCTGAATATACCGCACAAAAAGCCGGAATCTCCAACTGCAGGTTTCACGCATGCAATATTTTGGACATTGATCAACGATATAGCAACCGCTTTGATTTCATTCTGTTTACAATCGGAGCGGTCACATGGTTTAAAGATTTGAACCCCCTCTTCCGGAAAGTATCGGATTGTTTAAAACCCGGCGGAACTCTGTTGATCCACGATTTTCATCCGGTCATGAATATGCTGCCCATGCCCGGCGAACCCGAATTTGACGGGCAGGATTTGAACAGAATCACTTATTCCTATTTCAGAAATGAACCCTGGATCGAAAATGAAGGCATGGGATACATGTCTGAACAATATCATTCCAAAACCTTCACCAGCTTTTCCCATACCATATCGGACATAATCAATGCAATCAGCGGTTCGCAGATGAGGATTGTCCGGTTTGACGAATTCGACTATGATGTGGGATTGTCCGATGTGTATGATGGGAAAGGATTTCCTTTGTCTTACCTGCTTAAGGCAGAGAAGGCTTTTTCGAAAAAGCCTTCAGGGTTGATGTTAAAGTAAGGCAATTTATAAAAATAGCAATTTATATTAGGACTGCCTTATAGAAAGCGTGTTATAATGATACAACATCACGAATGGAGAATATGAGGATGGAAAATCAAGAAATTATTAAAAAAGTGATCTGCTATATAGAGGATAACCTGGACAGCCAATTAAATTTGGATGAAATTGCGAAAGAGGCTGCTTATTCAAAATTTCACCTCAACAGGGTGTTTTTAGAGTGTGTAGGCTGCACAATATATAAATATATTCAAATGCGCAGGCTTACTGTGGCCGCTGAAAAACTTGTATATACAAAAAAGCCTATTATAGAAATTGCTTATGAAGCGAATTACAGCTCGCAGGAATCATTTACATTTGCATTTCGTCAACTATACGGGCATCCCCCAAAAGAATACAGAAAGCTAAAAGTCCATATTGCCAAATTCAATAAATTTGAGCTGAAGGGCAATCTTGTTATGCTTTATAAACCTACTATGAAATGTGAGGTCAATGCTGCATGAGTACAGTGCCATATGTAATAGAACAAACAAGCAGAGGAGAACGGAGTTACGACATCTACTCCAGACTGTTATCTGAAAGAATCATTTTTTTGGGTGAAGATGTGAATGATACAACGGCCGGTTTGATTACTGCTCAATTATTATTTCTGGAGGGGCAGGACCCTGATAAGGATATCAGTCTTTACATCAACAGTCCGGGCGGTTCTGTGACGGCTGGGTTCGCTATCTATGATACAATGAATTATATTAAATGTGATGTATCTACAATCTGCGTTGGTCTGGCAGCAAGCTTTGGGGCTTTTTTGCTGGCTGCCGGTGCAAAGGGGAAACGGTTTGCTTTGCCAAATGCTGAAATTATGATCCATCAGCCCGCCATTTCCGGAGGCATTAAAGGCCCTGCCAGCGACATAAAGATCATGTCAGACTATATGCAGAAGAATAAACAGCGATTAAATCAACTGCTGGCCAAAAATACCGGAAGGACAATCGAAGAAATCGAGCGCGACACGGACCGGGACAATTATATGACAGCAGAAGAAGCTAAAGCATATGGTTTAATCGATACGGTTATTTCAAAACGCTTATAAAATGCCAGGGCATACAGGCAAAAAAATTACCATCAGACTTCAAGGTTTTTTTTAACATCAAACCTCAAGGCTTTTTCGAAAAAGCCTTGAGGCTTGATGTTAAAAAATAGATATGGAATAAAATACCTCTTCTGCAATCCCCCCTTCTTACTTCACCTCAATCCCATTCAGATACACCAGCGTCCCGTCTTCCCTCCTGCTGAATTTAGAAAACCATTCATCATAGAAGAACCAGGAATCCTGTGCCGTACAGCAATGAGGTTTATAATCCACTGTGGTAAACTGAACCATAGGAACTCCCTGTTTGTTTAAATAGACTTTATGATAATACAGCCCATTCCGGTAAGTCAGCGGTTCGTCCACCGGCTGTGTTTCATTCCGTTTAGTCCAGTACCCGGCATTCACTTTTGTGTGATTGGCCGGGTTTTCATATGTGCCGCCGTTGTAGTCATTTTCACCCATAACCATCCACAGAGGCATTTTACATGTCTCCTTAACGCCTTCCGTATCAAAATATCCAAAGAATCCGCCTTTGAGCACTCCTCCTGTAGAAGCACCGGCGGTAAAATACTCCGGCAGGGCGAGAATCGCCCTCTGACACATACAGGCGCCCATGGAGTGTCCGTTGGCATATACCCGGGAACGGTCCACATTAAAGCGGGAAAATACGTCTTCCAGCATCATTTTTACCAGTTTTTCATCGTCCATGATATCCTTTACGTGGCCGGAATTCCAGGCAGGATGAGGCATCCAGCCCTTATCCGCCATGCGGCGCATGGAACCTGCCGGAAACAGCGCGATGAAGTTTCTGGCCTCTGCCACCTTAACCCATTCCGTAGATGCCATCATCGGCTCATTGCGGTTGCCTCCGCCGTGAAAACAAACCACCACCGGCGCTTTATAGTCCGGATCACGTTTCACCTTGGACGGTATGTATTCCACCCAGTCCCTCAGGTACTGGTCTACCCGGATGGTTCTTCTTTCTGCTCCCCATGCTTCTAACGTCCGCCTTGGGCGAAGGTGGCCATTCGCAATGCCGGTGGTTCTGGTATAGCGGGAAACCAGTTCCCAGAGCCAGTCCGAATTCCCCATCACATCTTCCGTTTTCATACATCCCAATATGAGGGGGGCGCCTGCCGTCTCCTCGATTAAGGATGCATTTGTGTCCTCTTTTGCCATGTATACAATCAGGCCGTCCTGCTCATAAGGCTTCTCTTGGGAGCGGTTGGCATGTTTCCAATAACATGCGCATCTCTCCTGGGCCATTTTTTCTTCCTCCGTATCCGGGCAGGAAAGCAGGCATATGGGCAGCGGAACCTCCCTCATGGGCAGGAAATCATAATCGGACGGCCGGTTTCCCCACTCTTTCAGCAGTTCTTCATCCATCCCGTAATCACCTGCACACACCGCGCCTGCAAAATGGGACGGCGCCTCCAAAGCCAGTTTCTGTGCCAGCTTTGCTCCCGTTCCATATCCCGCCAGATAGACATAGGCTTTATTGATGTTATAATAAGTCCGGTCACGGACCATAGCTTCTAATGCCTGCACATATGCATAATCTTCCCCCGGCGCTGCAATCTGAAGAAGGATTCCTTCCTTGTCCGCAGTCTCCTTCCATCCGCTCTGTACCAGAAACTCCACCACGGTCTGCCCCTCAGAAGGGATCAGAACCGCAGTAGGGCCACTATGATAACAGCGTTCCGGTATGTATATATAAAATGTCCTGGCGCGGGGAACGCCTCCGACATCTAACCGGCGTTCAAATAATCCGGTAAGCTGGGTGCGGTAAATATCATCGGGATCAATCTTTTCATAAAAGTCCGACACATCAGCCGGGAATTGTTTTATCTCCAACATGAATACCTCTCTTTCCGCCGTTCCTACGGCCGTTTTCCATCCTTTACAGAAACCTTCCTGTAAAATATCAGAATTTTTCTTCTCATAACGGGAACTTTTCCTATGAAACGAAGTAACAGGCCGTATAATGGCCTTTTTGGCTTTCCACATACTCCGGCATCTCCTGCCTGCATTTGTCCGTGGCATGAGGACACCGGTCGCTGAAACTGCATCCGGCCGGCCGTTTCATTACGCTGGGCACTTCGCCTGTGATCTTCACCTTTTCCCGGCTCTTCTCCACCGCTGGGTCTGGAATCGGAATGGCAGCCAGCAGAGCCTTGGTATACGGATGCTGCGGATTGTAGTACAGCTCCTCACAGGGAGCCATTTCCACAATTTTTCCCAAATACATCACTGCGATCACATCGCTGATATGTTTCACCACAGACAGGTCATGGGCGATAAAAATATAGGTCAGCCCCATTTTCTTCTGCAGTTCTTCCAGCAGATTGATGATCTGGGCCTGAATGGATACGTCCAGAGCGGAAATCGGTTCATCACACACGATCAGCTTCGGGTCGCTGGCCAACGCCCTGGCAATTCCCACACGCTGTCTCTGACCGCCGGAAAATTCATGGGCATACCGCTCTTTCATGGACGGATCCAGCCCAACCAGGCGCATCAGCTCATCCACCCGGGCAAAATATTCCTGGCTGGAGTTCACCAGCCCATGAGTTTTAAGCGGCTCCCCGATCATCTGCCCCACAGTCTTTCTCGGATTCAGGGAACTGTAAGGATCCTGGAAAATCATCTGGATATTCTTCCGTTCCTTTCTAAGCTCCTCCCCCGACAATTGTTTCATGTCTTTGCCGTCAAACAGAATCTGCCCTTTCGCCTGTGGATACAATTGTAAAATGCTTTTGGCAACCGTGGTTTTACCGCATCCGGATTCTCCCACCAGACCTATAGTCTCACCCTTTTTCAAATCAAAAGAAACCCCTTCGATGACCTTTAAATCCCCAACTTTTCTTTTAAACAGCCCTTTTCTGATATCAAAATAAACCTTTAAGTCCTTTACGCTTAAAAGCGTATCCCCTACATCCTTTGTCCGGTCCAGTTCTTCTTCTTTTTCCTGTCTGTCAAATGCGTCCAGTTCATCACGTGTCAATGCACAGGCGCTGAAATGTCCGTTTTCTCCCACAGAAACCAGCTCCGGTTCCCGGTCTACAGGGCATTTGCTTCCATGGTATTTACACCGGTTGGCAAAAGGACAGCCTTTGGGCCGGTTGGACGGGTTGATGGGCGTCCCTTCGATGGGGATCAGTTTTCTGTCCCTGGAATCGTCCAGTCTTGGAACCGCCCTTAAAAGACCTCTCGTATACGGATGGCAGGGATCCGCAAAGATATCTTCCGCCCTTCCGGATTCCACCACATTTCCTGCATACATTACATAGATTCTCTGTGCATATCGGGCTACGATCCCCAGATTGTGGGTCACGATCAGCAGGGCGGTCCCCCTCTTTCTGGATATTTCCTGCAGAAGATCCAGAATCTGTGCCTGGGTGGTCACATCCAGAGCAGTCGTCGGCTCATCCGCAATGATGATTTCAGGATCTCCGGAAATGGCAATGGCGATCATGATCCTCTGGCGCATACCGCCTGAAAACTGATGGGGATAGTCGTTCAGACGTGTTTTGGCGTCCGGTATCCCCACATCGGCCAAAAGACCGGCCGCTTTTTCTTCCGCTTCTGCCCTCGTGCATTTATGGTGCAGCAAAATGGATTCGGTAAGCTGGTATCCGATGGTCTTTACCGGATCCAGGCTGGTCATGGGCTCCTGAAAGATCATGCCGATCTTTCCGCCGCGTATTTTCTGCATTTCAGGGCCATTCTGCTTGTATTTCAGCAGGTTCTCATCCTGGAGCATTACGGTTCCGCTCTCTATTTTTCCCGGAGGAGATGCGATCAACTGGATTCCGGCCAGCTGGGTCACGCTCTTTCCGGAACCGCTCTCCCCTACAAAACTGATGATTTCCCCTTTGTCCAAATAGAAGGAAACGCCGTTAACAGCGATGGATCTGCCTTCTTCATTGGTGAACGTCACCATCAGATCATTGATTTCATATAAATGACTCATCTGTGTATTCCTCCTATATAGATCCCCTAAGCCTTGGGTCCAAAACGTCTCTGAGACCGTCTCCGAATATGTTAAAGCCCATAACCAGAAGCAGCACGCAGATTCCGGGCGCCAGGCCGAATGCCGGGTTGGCAATCAGTCTGGTATAGCCGTCATTCACCATACCGCCCCAGGAAGCCATAGGCGGGTTGATGCCCAGGCCCAGGAAGCTCAAACTGGATTCCGCCAGGATCGTGGTACCGATATTACGGGTCAGAAGCACGATTAATGGTGACATGCAGTTGGGAAGCACATGGGAAAACATGATTTTCACCCGCTTCACACCGACCACTTCAGCCGCCATAATATAATCCGCGCTCCTGATGGACATCACCTGTCCCCTCATCATACGGGTATAGGTGGGAATTGTGGATATTCCCAGAATTATCATGAGGTTGGTAAGCCCTCCCCCTAAAACCAGGCCCAATGTGAGGGCCAGCATGGTGTTTGGAATTGCCATCAGGGCTTCCATACATCTGGAGATCACCGTGTCCACTGTGCCGCCGATATAGCCGGACAGCATTCCAAGGACGATTCCGCAGACAGCCGATATCATAACAGCAACGATTCCGATCAGCAATGAGGTCCTGGTTCCGTATATGATTCTGCTGAGCACATCACGTCCGATGTTGTCGGTTCCTAAAAGATGGGCCGCGGACGGCTGTGCCATGGAATTGGCGGGATCAATCGCATAGGGATCATAAGGCGCCAGCAAAGGCGCAAATATGGCCACTATTATGAAAAATAACACGATAGCCGCCCCGTAAATTACAATGCGGCGTCGGAACAGCCGCCGGATAAAGCTCTTTATTTTCTTGATTTTATATGTTTTATCGTCCATATTTTCCTCCGTTTTGAAACATGATAGCGCCGGTTAACTCAATCACTGCACCCGGATTCTCGGGTCGATAATACCATAAGAAATATCTACGACCAAATTCGCCACAGACACCACAATGGCGATAATGAGAATGCAGGCCTGGGTCACAGCCACATCACGGCCAAATACAGCCGTAGTTAAAAGCTGGCCCATTCCCGGAATATTGAACACCTTCTCGCTTGCCACGGAACCGGCTACCAAATGCCTGAAATTCATTCCAATCAGGGTTACAACCGGAATCAATGCATTGGGCAGGGCATGGCGGCGGATCACATTTCCTTCCTTCACGCCTTTTGCCCGGGTCGCCCGGATATAATCAAGGCCGATCACCTCCAGCATGCTGGAACGTGTCTGCCTTGTGGTGGATGAAATCGTACCCACGCTCATTGCCAGAACCGGAAGCACAAGCTGCTTCAAACTGGCCACAGGATCCCCTTCCCAGGGAAAGGAAAAACCAAAGGACGGAAGCCATCTCAAATTAACTGAAAATACATAGATGCCGACAACTGCCAGCCAGAACAGAGGAACAGCAGCACCAAAATTGGAAAATATGGTAACAATCATATCCCAGACCGTTCCCCGTTTGGTCGCGGCCACCATTCCAAAGAAAATTCCTATAAATGTACTGATTACCAGGGAAATTCCCCCTAAAAACATGGTTACCGGAAGACGCCTGAACAGCAGGGCTGAAACCGGCTCGTTATACTTCGTGGATGTTCCCAGATCGCCGTGAAGCACATCTCCCACCCAGTCGATATATCTTTCATAGACCGGCCTGTCTAATCCCAGCCGGATGTATTCTGCCTGATACTCTTCTTCCGTCAGTTCCACACCTTCCCCTACCAGGGCATAAACCGGATCGCCCGGCATCAGATAGACCAGGGAAAATGCGAAAAGTGATACTAATATAATTACGATACAGGACTGGCCTAATCGTTTTAGAATATATCCTGTCAAGATTGTTATCCTCCTATCTTTATATGAAGGTATTCTGTTAATTTACATAAAGGGTGAAGGCTTTTTCGAAAATCCCTTCACCCTTTATGTAAATCTAATGAGCGCTCATCCAGGCTGCTTCCGGATACCACTGTGAAGAGTGATAATATCCCATATAGGTATCAAACACATAATCTTTCGTAAACGTATCCTTGCTGTTCGCATAGATCGGCATCATAGCGCAGTTGTCGTCAATGATGATTTTCTGCATTTCTTTTAAATCAGCCGCCATTCCATCTCTGTCCGTAGCTTTCAGGGCTCTTTCTCCAACTTCCCTCAATTCCGGTATATCCAGATTGTCACATGCATAGCGAACGCCGCTGTCTTCTGTAAATGCGTTCATCCAGTTTACCGCATTCTTGCTCTCACCAGCGCTTCCGCCGATTACAAGCCCATCCCAGCCTGTCATGGTTTTCTCATTCATAACGGTCTGCTCGATCAGGTTGATATTTAAAGTAACGCCGATCTGTGACCAGTATGCCTGCATCATCTCAACGATCTGCTTGTTGGTAGCGTTGGTTGCAACCACATATGCCTCCAGAGTGAATCCGTCCGCATAGCCCGCTTCCGCAAGAAGGGCTTTTGCCTTTTCTGCATCATATGGATATCCCTTTACTTCTTCGTTGTAAGCCCAGGAGGTCGGATTCTGCCACTGGTTTGTTCTCACATAAGTTCCCTTTGATGAATAGGGTTTTGTAATCGCATCGAAATCAACTCCATAAGCCAAAGCCTGACGTACCTTTAAATCATAGGTAGGAAGATCCGGGTTATTGCTGGTTACACGTGCAAAAGTGATGGAATTTCCTGTAGGAAGTTCACGGCTCACCCATTTGTAGCCTTCTTTTATCATGGTTTCCGCACAGTCTGCGTCGGCCCCCATAACCACGTCGATTTCTCCAGTCTGCATTGCGGCCGTAATGGTGGCAACATCGGAGAACAGATAGAGTTCGATTCCATCCAAATGGCTGGTTCCCCAATAGTCCTCATTTTTCTCAAATACGAGCTTCACGTCGTTGTCATAAGAAGCCAGTTTAAAAGGCCCTGTGCCTACCGGCGACATATAAGCTTCTTCCACTTTTTCAAATTTCTGAATGTGGGCAGGAGATGCCATATAACCGCCGGAACTGTATGTAAACCAGTCGATCAGGGAATTGTCCCACTGGGAAAGCAAAAGCTCTACCGTGAGGTCATCCACCTTAACAAATTCCAGATCGCAGTTAAATTTCTTTTTCTTTACTTCCATGGTGGTCTGTAAATTCCAAATCACCGCATCCGCGTCAAAAGGCGTTCCATCTGTAAATTTTATATCCGGGCGCAGGTGGAATATAATTTTATTCTCTTCAGGCTTCTCCTCATAGGATTCCAGAAGCCAGGGCTCGATCTCTCCATCGTCTTTTAAACGTCCCAAAGTTTCGATCACCGGACAGGCTGCCATCTGTTCCTGCTGGGTCGCAATCTTTCCCGGATAACCGATACAGGATAAGGATGCCCTGACACCCACTTTTAAAATGCCTCCGTCCGTCACTTCAGCTTCTCCCGCTGCTTCAGTTTCCGTTCTGGACGCTTCCGCTGCCGCCGTAGTATCCCCTGTTTTTTCGGTGGCCGCTGCTGCAGTGGTTCCCCCTGTTGCAGCCGGATTGGCCGCCGGTTTTGAACAGCCCGCCAATACGGATACCGCCATAAGAACTGCTGTTGTTAACGCTGTAATCTTTCTCATGATAACCTCCATCCTGCCGTTTATGCGGCATTATCATCATAGTGTTTCTGCAGAATTCCCCTTTTATTGTGCACATTTGTTTTATTAGGTGAGTGAATCATAACAAAATTGTGCATTCTGTTCAATCCGGTTTTCGTAATTGGGTTTTATTCTTACGTAATTGGACGTAAAAAAAGACGCTTTTTTGTAGTTGTCCGCAAAAAAGGCGTCTTTTCGCCATTGAATGTATTATTATTAATACACTTATATGTAATATATTCTACATCAGATTAAGATTTATAATTCATTGGTATCATGATTTTCAGCACAAACTGGTTCTTCTCCTGTTCCACGGTCATCATGCCTTTATATTCCGCCGCTGTCTTTTTTACGCTCAGAAGCCCCAGCCCATGGAGCCTGGTGTCCTCCTTTGTGGTCATCGGAAGGCCCTCATCCATCTTTGCCTCTTCTTCACTGTAGTTTGCGATCTTGATGACCAGGTTGTTGGCAAATACCCCATTTTTGATCTGGATATACCGTTTCTCCTCCTCCTTTACTTTTATGGACGCTTCAATTGCATTGTCGATTGCATTGCCGAATATGGTACAGATATCGATATCCCTTAAAAATGTGATCCGGCCAAAATCCAGATACACGCTCATTTTTATGTGGTTAAGCCGGGCCGCTTTCATCTTTATGCTCATAATTCCATCCAGCATTGAATTACCGGTTTCCACCACTGTTTCGTATCCTTCTAACTGTCTCTTCATATCTGTCAGATATTCCTGGACCCAATGGCCGTTTCCCGCCATGCTGCTGATGGAAAGAAGGTGGTTTTTCAGATCATGGTACATGCATCTCACATCCTGGGCCGCCGCTACCCGTTCTTTCATGCATTCATATTGATAGGACTGGAGAAGATCCATCCTGTGACGTTCTTCTTCCCTGTCTTCATTGGCAAAATACTGCTCCACGAAGACCAGCATGATCATAATCAGCATCAAAATGATCATGGCAAATATGGTCAGCTCCACGATCAGGTCTTCTCTCTTGCCAAACTCATTCAGGGTGTATTTCATGTAAATTTCCAATATAGCCAGCCCGGCGCACATCCCGTAGCGGAATTCCCAGCGGTTTTTGACCTTGGTATAATCGATTCCATTTCTCACAATCCAGATCAGTATAAATGCAGCCAGACATATGAGAAGCTGTACACAGGCTTTGTTCAAATAAAAGGACCCGGCAATCAGAGGGATCTCTCCCCTCCGCACCCCCGCCAGCACAGGCGTCACAAATACGATGGTATGCGCATAATAGGCCAGAGTAAAAATAAAAGACGCATATATTTTTCTGCTCTGGACATCATCTTTGCAGATTTCCATATAAGCAGTCATTCCGGCCAGCCTGAAAAAAAAGCTGGTGAATACATTGCCATGAAATGAAGTCAGCCAGAAAAAAAGCCCCATCAGCAGCAATCCTGCCGCCTGGTTCAGCCGTTTTATATAGCCTTTTTTGAATTCTTTTGTTTTAAACTTCATTCCGAACCAAATGCCGAACACCAGATCGTCAGCAATTTTCCAAATGGCCGGCGCTAAAATCCCAATCATAACCTGCCCCCTGCATACCGGGTAAGTTCTTCCATAAACTCCTTTTTCCTGTGCTTGCTGATTGGAATTTCCTCCCCGTTATCCAGAAGCAGGGACAATGGCCTGACCTCCTGAATATGGATGCAGTTTACCAGAAAAGATGAATGGCAGCGCAGAAAACTGCAGTCTTTCAGCTGTTCTTCCATCTCCTTTAATTTTCCGTAAAACCGAATCTCAGCGACTCCCATATGCAGAATGATTTCGTGGTTCTGAACTTCAGCATAACGGATTCTGTGGGTCTGGACCCACTTGGTACCCCGGCCTGTCTTCACTGCGATCTCTTTTCCGTTTTTATCATCTGTAATATTGGACAGCGCCTCTTTTACCTCCATACGGAATTCCTCATAGGTCAGCGGCTTTTTCAAAAAACCAAAAGCCCTCACTTTAAAACAGTCCAGAGCATACTGAACCATGCTGGAAATAAAAATGATGCACACCTCTTTATTAAATTTCCTGATCCGTCTGGCCGCCTCAATCCCGTCCAGATCATACATCTTTATATCCAGAAATATGATGTCATAGGCCCCGTCATAACGCTCTATAAAATCTTCTCCCGAGTCATAGACATGGACCGCCGCCTTGCTTCCCTCTTCTTCCACAAGGCGCTCCATATATTCCCGAAGCTGGATGCGGACCTGCTCTTCATCATCGCAAATCGCCACTTTATACAAGATAATTCCCCCATTTTGCCTGTTGTGCCTGCTATTCCCTCTGTTATCAATGTTATTGTATATTCTACAACAAAAATATAAAAACCGCCATATTTTTGGTGAACTTAAAAAAATGCCAAAAAAAGGAACCGGACCGGGCTGCCTGCGGATTTCTATCAAGATTTCCGTCTGCCGCCCGTTCTGGCTCCACTAATTTTCTCACTTAAATGAAATCCCTTCACAGGAAGATCGTTAAGATAATTCCTTTAAAATATTATCGATATCCAACTTCTTACCGATCACCATCAGATGTTCGCCTGCCTGTATCACATAATCCGCCGGCGGCATCAGATTAGCTTTACCGCCTGATTTTGTTCCCAGTACGCTGATGTGGTACTGGTTCCTGATCCCGGATTCCTTAAGGCTCTTATCCACCCAGGCCGGGAGAGGCGGAATCTCGTAGATGGAATATTCATCCGTCAATTCAATGTAATCAAAGATATGGTTAGCGCTGTAACGCACAGCCAGCTTTTCAGCGATATCGCGGTCAGGATAGATAACCTCATCCGCCCCGTTCCTGAGCAGAAACTTAGCATGGATATCCCGGTTTGCCTTGCTGACTACAAATTTTGCCCCCAGTTCCTTCACCAGGCTGGTGATCTCCAGACTGCTCTGAAAATTCGTTCCGATACAGACAAAGCAAAGATCAAAATTAGCGATTCCAAGGCTCCTTAAAACCGCTTCATTGGTACAATCGCCGATCTTGGCGCTGACAACATATGGGAGCAGTTCTTCCAGATTCTCCTCTCTCTCGTCCACGATCATGATCTCATTTCCCAAATCCGCAAGGTTTTTACATAAATGACGTCCAAAACGTCCCATACCGATTATTAATATAGATTTCATGCTTTCCTCTCTATCCGCCGCTTTAGCGGCATTTAATTCGTTGAATTTGGCCCGCAGGGACAAATTCTGCGGGTGAATGATGCTTCTCATTCACCCTGCCCTCTCTATCCGCCGCTTTAGCGGCATTTCATTCTACATACTATCCAACTGTAATCCGTTCAACCGGCTGCTGCACATGGGCAATTTTCTTCCGCTGCGTAAAGGAAAGCGCAAAGGACAAACTGCCGATCCTGCCACAGTACATGAGCAGAATAATAATGATCCGCGAAACCGGAAGCAGGGATCTGGTAATTCCCGTAGTCATTCCTACTGTGCCGATAGCGGAAAATGTTTCAAACAATACATCCGTCATGGAAAGAGGCTGCACCATCATTATGACTAAAGAAGCCGTCATAGCCAGAAGCAGGTTTATGGTAAAAATGGAGCTGGCCCGTTTGATGGAATCGTCTTCCAGCCTGCGTCCAAACACATTGACACCATAAGTCCGTCTGATATTGGATACCACATACAGAATCAAAACCACAATGGTTGTTGTCTTAACACCGCCCGCTGTGGAGCCGGGGCTTCCTCCGATGAACATAAGTATAATGGTGAGCAGCTTGCTGCCGTCCGACAGTGCCGCCGTATCAACCGTATTAAACCCGGCAGTTCTGGCCGTAACCGAACTGAACAGGGATGTAAGTATCTTTCCGCTGGTATTCATCCCTACCAGCAGGTTATTTCTTTCAAACAGATAAAACAAAAAGGCGCTTCCGAATACCAGCACAAATGTGGTGATGAGTACGATCTTCGTATGAAGCTTATATTTTCTGAACTTCAGTTTATGCTGGCTCAAATCATCCCACACGATAAATCCGATACCGCCGATTATGATCAGCAGCATGATCACCAGGTTCACGATCCAGTCATCATAATAATTGACAAACGAGGTATATTGGGCCTGATGCCCCATCAGATCAAAACCCGCGTTGCAGAAAGCCGATATGGAATGAAAAATCCCATAAAATGCCCCTCTGAAAAATCCGTATTCCGGTATAAAGCGGGAAGCCAGAAGGATGGCTCCGGCCCCTTCAAAGCATGCCGTCCCAATGATGATCTTTTTCGCCAGTTTGACCATTCCGCCGATCTGCAGCGTGCTGATGCTTTCCTGCATCAGCCCTCTGGTCTTCAGCCCGATCTTCCTCCTCAAAATAATCGATACGAATACACCGATGGTAATAAATCCCAAACCGCCGATCTGGATCATTGTTATGATCACAATCTGCCCGAACAAAGACCACTGGGTCCAGGTATCCGCCACAATCAGCCCCGTCACACAGGAAGCGCTGGTAGCCGTAAACAGACAGGTGATCCAATCCGGGCTGATCCCGCTTTTACTGGCAAAGGGCAGTTTCAATAGAACTGTACCGGTAAGTATAATTCCCAAAAAACCATATGCAATGAACTGGGTCTGCGTCAAATGGTTTCTGAACCGGAATATTTTAGGTTCTTTCATGATGAATTTCCTTCTCTTTTTCTTCATTTTGTAACTGTTCATAAGGCTCCTTTTCTTAACCTAAAAAGGTCGGTCAAGAAACATCGGATATCCCTCCGAACTGTTACTTCATTTTATTAAATACGCCTATTATACACCATCCGGAGACATTTCTACAACTTTTTCCTGTTAAAAAACTGTGTCAAAGTAAAGAGTATGAAAGCGGACAGGTTAACCAGCACAACGCTGGCTCCTGCCGGCGTGGAAAACCGGTAAGATAACAGCATACCGATACAAAAACAGATCATTGACAGAATGCCGGAGGACAGCACAACTCCCCGGAAGCTTTTAAAAATCCGCATGGAAGTCAACGCCGGGAAAATGACCAGGCTGGAGATCAGCATAGCTCCCATCATCCTCATGCCGAGGACAATGGTCACCGCTGTCAATACCGCAATGATCACGTTATACCAGCCCACATTGACCCCGGTGGCCTTTGCAAAATTCTCGTCAAATGTCACTGCAAACACTTTATTATAACAGAACAGAAACAGCCCTATCACAATGACTGATAAAATAACGCTTAATTCCACATCCGATGTGCTCATAGCCAGAATGCTGCCGAACATATAACTGCTGACATCCGTGGTCATGCCTGTTGTCAGAGACGTAACCGTAATACCGATCGCAAGAGCGCTGGCCGATATAATGGCTATGGCCGCGTCGCTTTTGATCCTGCCCTGTTCCGTAATCCTGAGCAGCAGAAATGCCGCCAAAACCACCACGGGAATGGAAACTTTAAGCGGGGACCAGCCCACCGCAACTGCTACGGAAAGCGCTCCGAATGACACATGGGACAGCCCGTCCCCGATCATGGAATACCGTTTCAGTACAAGGCTGACGCCCAAAAGGGCCGCACAGAGGGAGACTAAAATACCGCCCACCAGCGCTCTTACAAGAAATGGGTATGACAGCATTTCCCTAATTACGTCCATTGCCGCCACCTCCCAAAAATTCTTTTCCTGTTTTGCTGTTCACATAATCCTTTGTATCGCCGTAAAACAGCACATTCTGCTTCAGATGCAGGATCTTATTGGCCTGGGACACGATATTCCCGATATCATGGGATACCATGAGAATCGCCACCCCTTCATCCTCATTCAAATGGTGTACCAGCTGGTAAAATTCCTGGGAAGCCGCAGGATCCAGACCGGTTATCGGCTCATCCAGAATCAAAAGCTTATCCGTGGCGCAGAGGGCCCTCGCAATCAGCACCCGCTGCTGCTGCCCGCCGGAGAGTTCCCGGTAGCAGTGCTTTTTCAAATACCCGATACCCAGCCGCTCCATGTTGGTAGCCACCAGCTCTTTTTCCGCCCTTGAATAAAAGGGCTTATTCCCTCTGCGGCTCAGGCAGCCGGACAAAACCACTTCATAAACGGTTGCCGGAAAATCCTTCTGGGCAGCCGTCTGCTGGGGCAGATAACCGATGCCTGTTTTTTTTAGTTCCTCCGATACGGAAAGAGTTCCCGCCGTGGGCTTTATAAGACCCAGAAGGCCTTTCATTAACGTGCTTTTTCCGGAGCCATTTTCCCCCACAATGCATAGGTAATCTCCGGGATTTACCTCCATGGTCACATCGATGACCGCATCATGGTTTTCATATCCAAAATCTACATGTTCACATTTAATTAATGGGTTCATTCATCCAGTCCTTTTCTCAGGTTTATCACATTCTGGCGCATGAGATCGATATAGGTGATTCCTTCGTCAAATTCTTTTCTGGTCACATTGTGACAGGAATGCAGGAGCAGAGGAACCGCACCTGTCTCTTCTCCAATGATCTCGGAAACCCTGTGGCTGCTCAGTTCCAGATAATATACAACCGGAATCTGTTCCTCCCTGACCTTATCGATCAGATAGGCTATGGTTTTGGCGCTGGGCTCCGTATCCGTACTGCAGCCGGAAAACGCTGCACGGTAATCCAGCTTATACTCTTCGGCCAGATACCGGAAAGGGAATTTATCTCCCACCACGATCATATTCCTCTTAGCATTTTTGGTTACATCTCTCAGATCAGCGTCTATTTCACGCAGCAGTTCCTGATAGATTTCCTCATCCTGAATATAAATATCCGAATGTTCAGGATCTTCCTCCTGCAGGGTGCTGCTGATTACAGACACGATCTTCATAGCATTGACAGGCGAGGTCCAGATGTGTTCGTCGTATTCAATCTCCATCTCAAACCCGTCATGATCCACGTAATCGCCATGCTCTTCTTCCCTGTGATGGTGTTCAGCGCCTTCTTCCATGCCCTCAACAGTCTCCTCTTCAAAGGTTTCCACATAATCCATCATCGTAATCACTTTCATCTCAGAAGTATCCACAGCATCCAGCACTTCCGACAGCCAGTGCTCCATTTCCCCGCCGTTACAAATCAGCACATCGGCATTCTGTATGGTCAGCATGTCGGCCGGTGTGGGTTCAAAGGAATGGCTGTCCATTCCGGCCGGCACCACCAAAGTCAAATCCACCAGATCGCCGGTGATCTGCCTGGTGAAGTCATAATAAGGGAAAACGGTGGTAACCACCTGCAGTTTTCCCCCGCTTTCCGAAGCCATAGGTTCAGCCTTTGCCCTGGCGCATCCTGCAGCAGGCAGCAGAGCAGCTGTTACCAACGGTGTTGCTATTACTATAAGAAGCTTCCGCGTCCATTTTCCCATAAATTCCTCCAATTGCCTGTAAGGGCCAATGTTTCAGTTTAATAGTATAGCACAATTGCATGAGAAGCGCAAAGGGGGGATTGGTGAAAGTAACGCAGGGAAGCGGGGAAACCGGATTGGCGGGGGTGGTTTGGATTCTCGCCGGATGCGGCTCCTGGTTTGCGGGAGGCCGGAGCACGGTTCACGGTTCCAGCTATTTGTTCCGGCCGTCGGCAGCTCTTGGGCTGAAAGGAAGGGAAATGGAGGGGAAATCGCCGACCTCAAAGTCAGCGATTTAGGGAGCCTGAATTGAGAATTTCTTCAGGAATTCTCAATGAATGCTCCCGGTACCCTTCATTTCCCTTCCTTTCAGCCGTAGAGCTGCCCCGGCTGGAACCATGAGCTGGAACCGTGAACCGTGCTCCGGCCTCCCGCAAACCAGGAGCCGCGTCCGGTGAGAAACCACACCACCCCCGCCCGGTCCGATGCCCCGCCCCCGATCCCTGGATTCACGGCGTTACTTTCTAGACTAAATAAAAATTTACCCTTCCTCAATCATAAAGTTAAACTCGATATCCTCTTCGCCGCTGATACAATACTCCGGATACACCGGCGCGCCCCAGCTGTCATCTCCGCCTACGCCCCGCTGTCTGCCCAGAATGTTAACAATGGTATAATGGGGTGCAGGAAGTTCCTCCTCATGCAGCGCGTTATCCAACTCTTCCGCAGTATACGGAAGAACGCTCATTTCAAAGGGGGTTTTTGATGCTGTAAACCTGATTCCATTTCCCTCATTCGTTTTCACTTCCAGCCATCTGACACCGGTACGGCTGCCGCACTCCTGAGGAACCAGATAATGAGAAAGATTGTCCATCGGCGTACTGCTGAAAATCCCCAGCCTTGCCCCTTCTGACCGGTCGCAGTAATTCTCTTCCGGCCCCATGCCATACCATTTAAAGGAATCCGCATCATCCGTAAAGCGGAACCGCATTCCAAAAAGGGGCAGTTGGGGAAGTCCCTGTTTTCCAAAATAATGGGCGTTAACCCTGATTTTTCCATCTCCGGTCACAGTATAGGCAACCTGGGTCACGGTCTTTGGAACAACAGGCAGTTCATAGCTGTATACAAATGTAATGCTGTCTTTCTTCTCGGTAATATCAAGCTCCTTCTTTAAAAACCTGGGAAACATTCCAGCGCCCATCCAGACTGCGCTGTCTGTACAGAACTGGTTTCCCCTGTCATTATCCGTTACGGCTCTCCAGTAAATGGGCATCGGGGGTTTGGTAATCCATTCTTTTCCGCTATAGCGCAGGGAAACGATACCGCCCTCCTGTTTTGAAAAAAGCACGAAGAAATTACTGCCTTTGACACCGATATTAACGTCGCCGTGGATGATCTTCATTTCAGAGCCATCTTCGCAATCAGGGCTGTCTGTGGCCTTTTTACTGTTTTGTCCCTCTGCCGCCGGAATACATAAAATCTTCTCTCCGAATGCGGTTTCAAATCCGGCTTCTGCCCATAAGGTCTTTTCCTTCAGGACTGCCGATACCTGATATGCATACTCGCCCGGCTCTTTAAAATCAGGCATCTCTATCTTAGCCTCTTTCCGGGTCAGCGGCGGTACACTGGCTTCAAACCGGGCCGTCCAAATCCCGATTCCATCCTTTAAAACCGTGTATACGAATTCATATCCGTCTGTTGTTATAAACATATTTTTGTTATCAATCCATACCCGGCCCTGTTCCGGTTCAAGGACCAGAGGCTGATACAGAAACTTCACTTCCTGGGCTTTAGGCGAAATGGTCCTGTTCCCATAGACAATGCCGTTTCCGCAGAAATTATAATCCGTAGGCCGGTCCGTAAAATCCCCGCCGTATCCCAGGACTTCGTTTCCGTCCTTATCAGTCCTCACTAACGCCTGGTCGATATAATCCCAGATAAAGCCTCCCTGGTACATGGGATACTTGTCTGCCAAATCCGTATACTTTTTCATTCCGCCCAGGGAATTGCCCATGGCATGCATATATTCACACAGAATAAACGGCTTTTCCGGCTCATTCTTAAGATAGGTTTCCACCTCAGCCGGCTTTGCGTACATGCGGCTTTCCATATCGCTGATCCCGTCAAACTCCCGGTTCCAGAATACGCCTTCATAATGCACCAGCCTGGTATCATCCTGTTCTTTAAAGTACCGGGACATGGCTAAAATATCCTCTCCTGCATATGATTCATTGCCGCAAGACCAGATAAGCACCGACGGGTGGTTTTTATCCCGCTGAAACATGGAAGCCGCCCGGTCCACAACCGCTTCCCTCCACTCATTCAGGGAACCCGGCACATTCCAGGAAGGCTCGCACGCTCCCATCTTCTGCCAGGAACCGTGGCTTTCTAAGTTGGCTTCATCGATCAGATAAATACCATATTGGTCGCAGAGTTCATACCATAAGCTCTGGTTCGGATAATGGCAGGTTCTCACCGCATTGATATTGTGCTGTTTCATAAACCGGATATCCCACAACATGTCTTCCTCAGTGATGGCGCGGCCCCGGCGGATGTTGAATTCATGGCGGTTGATTCCGCAAAATACCAGACGTTTTCCGTTCAGACACATGATTTTGTCAATCATTTCAAACCTGCGGAATCCTATTTTCTGCGAAACTGCTTCCACAGTGTTCCCATTTTCATCCAGTACAGTTATGTAAAGGGTGTACAGATAGGGCTGTTCACCGCTCCAGGCATGTGCTGCCGAAAGCACTTCCTCCAGCACTGTGGTTTCGTCTCTGCCTTCCTGTTCCATGCTAAGAACCGGCGCTCCCAACTCATCCTTGAGGACAGCCGCTATTCTGTACCGGTCCGTTTTGCCCGTCAGCTTTAATTCCGCCCGGAATGCCCCATCTTTGTATTCATTCACTAAATCTGCCTTAACAAACAGATCCCTGATATGGATTTCAGGCACTCCATAGAGGAAAACATCACGGAAGATTCCGGAAAAGCGGAAGAAATCCTGATCTTCCAGCCAGCTTGCACTGCTGCGCTTATAAACCTCCACAGCCAGGCGGTTTCCCCTTTTCTTCAAATACGGTGTCAGTTCATATTCTGACGGAGTGAACGTATCTTCTCCGTAACCGATAAAATGGCCGTTCAGCCAGACGTAACAAGCGCTTTCCGCACCCTGAAGGGAGAGTAACACCGGTTTTCCCTGTAAACTGTCTTTTAAATCAAACTCCCGCACATAACTCCCCACCGGATTATATTCCTTATCTATATGAGGCGGGCGGAGTTGCGAATGGCCGTCCCATGGATACATGGTATTGATGTACTGGCATTTATCATAGCCCTGAAGCTGGATATGGCCCGGTACCTGAATCTCATCAAACCCTGATAGATCATAGTCCTCCCGGTAGAAATCTGCCTTACGCAGCGAAGGATTTTCTGCATACGAAAATTTCCACAGGCCGTTCAGTGACTGGCGCAGGTTCATCTCTCCCCGCTCCATTTCCTCCATGCTTTCATAATATCTATGGTCAGAATGGGCGGGCAGGCGGTTTACCTCAAATACCTCCGGATTCTCCAGCCATGCGGTGTTGGGAATCAACGCTTCCATTTTTTGCCTCATATTCTTTGTCCTCTCATTCAAATAGAATTTTTCGTAACAGTTCAGACGGCGGGAAAATAAGCCATCTGAACCGTTACAATTTTTTACCTATTTTACTCCTTTACGGTTCCGGCCGCAATCCCTGACGGTATACATTTTTGGCAGAACAGACAGGCTAAAACGGCATGCAGCGTGACAATGATTATACCCATATGATACCCGCCGCCATTTTCTGCTAAAAACCTGCTGCTTATCGGCATCGTCCATCAGGAATGAGGCTGTCAGGACATTATTTTCATGTGTATTCTTTACTGTAAATGCTGGTTTGTGTTAATATATAGGTAATTTCAGAGATTTTAGGAGGCGGCGCGGGATGGGGATATTGGAAAAGTTACTGTATTTATTTGTTCCTGATATAGAAGAACGGCTGGATCAGGCAATCTATAAATTGACCTACGGAGGCAGCGAAGAAGATATTGATACCATTGTGGACGATTATTTTCATCTGATCAGAAAGACGAGCCATAAAATCATGAGGTTTAAAAGACCTGAAAAGGTGGAGTTTACAGATCACAACATGATTCTCATGGTAGATGACATGGAATATGATTTTGACGCATATATCCACCACAACGATTCCCGCAATTCCAGCAGAAAGAATGAAATCGACGTCTTGTTCAGTTCCAACCTGTCACGGGAAACGGTCCGGGAACGGCTGATGGAGAGAATTGAACGGGATTGGTATTTTAACAGGTATAAGAGATAAAATCTGTGGCAGATTAAACACAGGGCAGCTAACCAATGCCCAGAATGTGTTTGGAGGAAAGCTTCAATGGCTAATCACAAAATTTATCAAATGGAATTTTCTAAAATCTATCCGCTTCTTGTAAACAAAGCGGAGAAAAAGGGCCGGACTAAAATGGAAGTGGACACAATTATCCGCTGGCTCACCGGATACAGCCAGCAGGAATTGGAAAAGTTTCTCGAACATCCGGTCAGTTATTCCGACTTTTTTCATAATGCACCGGAGCTGAATGAAAACAGGCATCTGATAAAGGGATCCGTCTGCGGGGTAAAAGTTGAAGAAATTGAGGATCCGCTGATGCAGGATATCCGCTATCTGGATAAGCTGATAGATGAACTGGCTAAGGGAAAGGCAATGGAAAAGATTCTGCGGTAGAGTGTGTTTGAATCCCGCAGGTTCTTTTATATGCGCTCGGCATATAGTTCATACTTAACATTCCACTCGCCATCTTCTCTTACTGTAACATCCTGCCAATGAAAATAATTCTCTTCAATTTCAGCAAAAACCCATTTCCTTCTTTCATCCTCAATGTTTGTAAGTACTATCTTATTGTCTTGCTTTTCCGCTTCAAACCGCATGATATTACCGGTGTAACAATATGCAACATCCCATGCGTTTGTGCCCGGGTTGTAGACACGAATCGTTGTTCCGTATTCAAATCCGGGCAGGACAATAACATCCTGTATGGCCATTCCCTCAAGAACCCGTGAAAAATGCCATTCGCCTTTTATCACACTGGAATTACTGGTGTCCACATAGTCTATTTTCCAACTGCCGATCAATTTTCCGAAATAATCATACTCTTCGGGCAGGTCTTCATGTTTTCCTTCACTTGTCAGTGCTTCACAAAAATGCTTCATACGCTGATTCCTCCGCTGCTATAAATTGTTTTCAGTAAGCCCTTTTCGCCTGAGGCGTACAAATACATAACCGTTTTTTCCATTTTAATATTGGGCCTTGAAAATGTCAAACGGCTTATTTCAATTCACTTCGGTTTTTCATATTTTTCTGTCGTTCATTCCCTATTTCTCTGCTTGTCTGTCCGCTTGAACGTCATTTATATAAAAGGTGAAGGCATTTTCGTAAATGCCTTCACCCCTCACATAAAAAAACTGTATTAATCCATCAGCCCTTCCACAGCCCTCACGATATGTTCAGCCGTCAGATCATAATATTCCAAAATTTCCTCATAATTATGGGCGCTGCAGCCAAAGGTATCATTGAGCCCCACAAACTCTATCGGCTTACAGGATTTGCACAGCGCCTCGGCAATCATACTGCCCAGTCCGCCGATTGTGCTGTGTTCTTCCGCACTCACAATGCCCCGGCACCCTTCTGCCAGTTCACAAATGAGTTCCTTACTCACAGGTTTAATCGTGCTCATATTAACTACTTTAACCGATATCTTATCCTTTAACTGCTCCGCTGCCTCAAGCGCGAGCCCCACCATGTATCCGCAGGCAAACACCACTATGTCCTTCCCGTCCTTTAAAACATCCGGCCTGCCGATGACGAATTCTTTGTTTTCCGCTGTAACGTTATTATAATCATTGCGGTTAAGACGGAGGTAACAGGGGCCGTCATATTCTGCTATGGCTTTTACTGCCTGTACCGTTTCATTGGCATCTGCCGGACAGACTACAGTCATATTGGGAATAGACCTCATATATGCCAGGTCTTCTACCGACTGATGGGTGGCTCCATCGCCAAAATCCGATAACCCGGCGGAAGATCCCACGATCTTCACATTCAGTTTTCCAATTGCAATGGTCTGGCGGATCTGGTCATAGGCCCTGCCAGCGGAAAATACCGCAAAGGAATTGGTAAATGGTATTTTTCCGGTCAGAGAAAGGCCTGCAGCAACAGAGGTCATATTGGCTTCGGCAATGCTCATCTCAAAATGGCGGTCAGGATAGGCCTCTTCAAAAAATTTGCCCATTGTGGAACCGCTTAAATCCGCATCTAAAACTACAATCCTGTCATCTGTTTTCCCCAGTTCAACTAAAGTTCTGCCGTATGCAATCCGTTGATTTGAATATCCCATCTAAACCGCCTCCCGCCTGTATTCTGCCAGTTCGTCCATGGCCTGCTGATATAATTCCTGGGTTAAAACCCCATTATGAAAACCAGGTACATTTTCAGCAAAACTGATCCCTTTTCCTTTTATCGTATTCGCGATAATCACCGTGGGCATCTGCTTAATTTCATCTGCAGCATCAAGAGCACACAAAATCTCATTCATGTTATGACCGTTAATTTCAATTACATGCCAGCCAAAACTGGCCCATTTGTCACCAATAGATTTCATATCCATCCGCTCACTGATTTTTCCCGTGGCCTGCATCCGGTTCCTGTCCACGATTGCAACCAGGTTGTCGGCATTATATGCGCCTGCTGCCATGGCCGCTTCCCATATTTGGCCTTCCGCCATCTCTCCATCCCCACAGAGCACATATACTTTACGGTCAATGTTATCGTCCTTTAAGCCCAGGGCCATACCCAGCCCAATGGACAAGCCCTGGCCTAGCGATCCGGTTCCCGCCTCAACTCCCGGAGTTTTAAGCCGGTCAGGATGGCCTTGCAGGCGGGATCCCAGCTCTTTTGTGGTCTTTAATTCACTAACCGGAAAGAAACCGGCTTCGGCCAATGCAGCATATTGGAGAATAGCTACATGGCCCTTGCTCAATAAAAAGCGGTCACGGTCTTTCATCTGAGGATTTCCAGGGTCATATTTCATTTTATAAAAATACAGCGCCGCCACAATATCAGCCGCGGAACAGGATCCGCCAACATGGCCTGCAACGCCGACGCCTATGCTGTAGATCATATTTTTCCTCAGCGTATTTCCCTTTTCCTCCAGATATTCTATTAATTCACTGCTATAAGGCATTCTTTTTCTCCTCCTTAATAAGCCTGTACACCTTTACATTATTATTCATATGTTCATGCATTAAATCCATTGCTGCCTGTTCATCACCGCTTTCAATCGTTTTCAACAGGTTCGTATGATAGTAAATACCCGTCCCATATCCTGTTTTTATGACAATATCAGACATCGGCTCCTGCAATGCAACACGCAGTATCTCATAAGTTTTCACGATCAGATCATTGTGCGTCATCTGTCCGATCTTGATATGAAAATCCATATCTGCCTTTGCAAATTCCTGAAGATTGCCGCTGACTGATTTCATGTGTTCCACAATATCCTTCAACTCTGCAAGATCCTGTTTCGTAGCTCTTCTTGTGGCCAGCTTTGCCGCCTGGACTTCTATGATTTCACGGAATTCAAAAATCTGGCTGATGGCATTTTCACTGAGATACATGGTGGGAATGATACCGTTCATGCTGTCTCCCGGTTCAATCACCTTCACAAATGAGCCTTCCCCCAATCTCGTTTCAATTAAGCCAAGAACATTTAACTTCTGAAGCGCCTGGCGTACAGTTACCCGGCTGACGCAGAACATCTCTGCCAGCACATTTTCCGATGGGATTTTATCCCCCTGTTTCCACTCTCCCTTTGACAAAAGCTCTGTCATCTGGTTAAATACTTCTTCACTTACATTTACTTTTTTAATTGGCTTTATGCTCATCCTTTTCACCTCAAATAAAATTTAGTCTGTCATATACAGCCGCCCTATATGATGTTAGTTGTATGACACCTATCTATACAGAATCTTACAGGACATTTAGAAATCTGTCAAACTAATTTATCTGCGGTAATTTACGGCTGGTACGCAGGTTAAGGCGTATCAGCCATAAAAATCGTATCATCGGAATTTCTTTGCTGTTTCATAAATTGCCAGAATTCTTTCCGGTGAAATATCTGACTGTATATTGTGGGTGGGGGCAAATATGAATCCTCCCCCGGGCATAAATGTCTGAATCAGTTCCTCTACATGTTTTTTCAGATCATCGATTGATGCATTCACCGCTTCAAACTGCATGTCCACACCGCCGCCCCAGAACACAATCTGATCCCCGTATTTTTCCTTCAGCGACTTCGGATCCATATTGTCTGCCGATATCTGTACCGGATTCAATATGTCCACTCCTGACTCAATCAGATCCGGAATCAGAGGCTCAATGGCTCCGCAGCAGTGCAGGGCAATCTTTTGTTTGGGATAATTCTTTTTAATATGCTGAAACATTTTGGTATGGTAGGGCTTGATCATATTCCTGTAGACTTCCTGTGACATGATCAGAGATGACTGGGTTCCCAGATCATCGCAAAACCTGACGATATCAATATATTCGTTACAGGTTGAAAGCACGCGGTCAATGTCCTGAATATGGAGGTCAGTCAGCTTATTCAGATAGTGATGCACCATCTCTTCATTGGTCATGATTTGTACCAGCCAGTCTTCAAAACCAAATGCCTGCATTCCCGCTTCAAAGATCCTGCCATAAATCGGGAACATCACCGCTTTATCCGTATCCCGGTGCAGTCGTTCGCTCTCTTTTTGAAGATAAGACAATTCCCTGTTGCTGATTCCCTTCATCTCAATACTGTCAATTTCCTCAATTTCCTCCATACCCTTACATGGAAAATAGGTCTGGTCGAAATAATAGCCGTCTTTTGGCATCCTCGCAATGACATTCCCGTTATCGTCTCTGATTTCATATCCTTTAACGGTTTCATCCGGGCAGAATCCGCCGGGCACCAGACATCTGACGCCGTCATGGAGTTCCCATTCTTTCCAGTCCTCCAGCGCCACTCCAAAATGAGGCGCATAGCGTTTTAACTGTATAATATCGCCTGCCATCCGGTCGATCATCCCATCCGACGGATCGGCCATCATCAAAAACAATTCGTAAAGCTTAGGCAGCTCACCTTTATCGAGATTCAGATATTCCTGTAATTTGGAATAGGCAAATACGCTGATTCCGGTTGACGTCGAGGATCCGAAATCAATAGCCAGCCCCTCCGGCTGCTGATGGTTGATTGTCTTTAAAACACGTTCCCTGGAAGTTTCACTGCTCACCTGATTTCCCCCTTATTTCACGTACTTTCTTGCAAAATGAACTGCGTTTTTGATTCCTTCCATCCCATTTCCGCTGGCTTCTTCTATGCAGACCCAATTGTCAAATCCATGCGCGTTAAGCTTTTCAAAGATCCGGTCGAAATCAACCAACCCTTCTCCAACTGCTGCCGGAGTCCACTTTCCCACTGTGGCCGTATCATTCAAATGTATGGTCCAGACTTTATCAATCACCTGATCCAGGAGTTTGATGGGGTCGGCCCCACAGGCCACCGCATTGGCCGTATCAAAATTAATCCCCACAGGCAGATCCTTCATCTTATCAAATACCGCCAAAAATGCTTCCTGTCGGAATGAAAAGTCGATTAAGGGCCATGCCCCCGGTTTGGAATGGTTTTCGAATACCATCTTAACGCCGTATTTATCCGCCGTGCCGATCATCTGTTCAAAACAGCCGGCACAAACCTTCGCCCCCTCTTCAATATCCAGCCCCGGATGGTTCTGCCCTGCCGTAATTCTGACATATTGAAATCCAAGATCCGAAATCAGGGCCAGATCACGTTTTAAATAGTCAATCTGCCGCTCCCTTTCCATTGCGTCAGGATTGGTGAAATCCGGATAACAGCAGACCATAACCGGCTGGATCCGGATCCCCTTTAACTCGTCCTTAATCCGGTTTAAGGTCGTGGGCGTATGGTTCGGATAAAACAGAATGCTGGTATCAAACCCATCCGCTCCCAACTCCTGCGCATATTCTGCCCAACTGGCAACCGACATCTCTCCTGAGGATAACTGCGAAAACAAAGACACAGGCAAAACACTTAATTTCATAGATCAATTCTCCTTCTCCTTTTATTTTAATAATGCCGGTAAAATCGTACATACCTGCGGAACCAGCACTATAATCACCAGTACAAACAACATTCCAATAAAAAATGGAATAAATGCCTTTATTACATCAGCAATTGATATTTCCGCAATGCTGCATCCAATGAACAGACAGACCCCTACTGGAGGCGTGAACAAGCCAATGGCCAGATTTACCACCATGATGATTCCAAAATGCAGAGGGCTTATGCCGATAGCCGTCACTATCGGAAGCAGAATGGGAGTAAATAATGTGACTGCCGGAGCCAGGTCCATCCACATTCCAACAAAAAGAAGCAGTAAATTAATTAAAAGCAAAATTACGTATTTATTATTGGTCACAGACATCAGCGCCTTTGCTATCTGCATCGGAATTCCCTGGCTCGTAAAAAACCATCCCAGAGCAGTTGCGGCTGAAATCATAAGCGCCACAATCCCCATTGTCAAAGATGCCTTGTAGATCAGTTCTGGAAAGTCCCTCCATCTCAATTCCTTATAGTAATAGACCGCCAGCAAAGCCGTATAAGCGCATGCAATACCCGCCGCCTCAGTCGGAGTGAAAAAGCCTGTGGTAATCCCGCCGATAATAATAACAACCGTCATAAGAGCAGGTATGCTTTTTAAACAGATTCTCAGGCTCTTTTTCAGGGAATATTTCTCTTCAGCCGGATACTTTCTCTTCTTTGAAATCACAGCGCTGATCCCGATTAAGACAACGCCTGTCAAAACTCCTGGAACAATGCCTGCCATGAACAAATCCCCAATCGACACGCCGGCGGCAATCCCATAAAGCACCAGCGGAATGCTGGGTGGAATCATGATTCCAATGGTGGACGAGGTAGCCGTTACGGCAACAGTAAAATCTTTATCGTATCCTTTATTGATCATGGTCGGAATCAGGATGCCGCCAATAGAGGAACTGTCGGAAGAAGCAGTTCCTGTAATTCCCGCAAAGATCATGCTGGACACAACATTTATGTATGCAAGTCCTCCGCTCATCCAGCCCACAAATACATTGGATAAATCAATCAAATCCTTGGTAACCCCTCCGATAGCCATGATGTGCCCGGCCAGCATGAACAGAGGGATTGCGATGAGAGTAAAGGAATCCAGCCCGTAAAACATCCTCTGTGCAACCACCATAACCGGCAGCCTGACAGTCAGGATCACCCCAGCCAGTGTCGATATACAGAGAGCAAATGAAATAGGGACTTTTAACGCCATGAGCACAATCAGAATTATAAATGTATAAGCCGCTAACATCAGTACATTACTAACCATATCCTCTTCTCCCCGCTTACTTCTTCTGTATGATCAGTTTATCGATCAGAGTGACAATATTAAAAATCAAGATAAATGCAAAACCAACCGGAACTGAGGCATAAAAATATGACATAGATATTTTTAAAATCGGTGATTTCTGAGCTGCCACAATCTTCATAACCTGGATTCCCGTATAGGATAGGACAGAAGATGTTACCAGCACCAGAATGATTGAAAAATAATCCAGCAGCCTTTGTACCTTTTTGTTGAACTTTAAATATATATAGTCAATACACAGATGCTGATTCTTTGCATAGGCCATAGCAGTTGAAAGCATTGCAAACCATACAAACAGCAGACGGCCTATTTCATCCGTCCAGGTAACCCGGATCGGGAGATACCGTGCCGCAATCTGCAGTAGAATATCCAATACCAACGCTGAACCAATTACTTTAAGCAAAGAAGTCAGAATCACATCGATTACAAATTTTTCGATTTTCTCCAATGCATTCCCCTCCTGTTATCAGCCTTCCTGGAACAATTTCAAAAGATCTTCTCCCACAATATCTTTATACTCTTCATACAACGGCGCCAGGGCTGCCTGAACATCGGAAGTGTCTGTGATCTCGTTTATCGTCATACCGCCTTCGCCCACCAGCTTTTCTTCAAAATCGGCTTCCTTACTGATCTCAATGTCAGTAGCCACTTTTCCTGCATCTCTGCCAATCCTTAAAACCAGCTCCTGATATTCCGGTGTAAGGCTTTCAAACCAGGAATTACTCACTATCAGCACATTCGGCGCACAGAGATGGCCTGTTTTAGAAAGATATTTGGTAACTTCAAACTCTTTACAGTTATAGATCTCTGCTACATTGTTCTCCGCCGCATCCACGACCCCGGTCTGCAATGCCAGATAACGTTCTGCGGTTGCAATGGGAGTGGCTTTTGCATTCAGCAATTCCATAGCTGATATCATGGCGCTGCTCTCCATAGTTCTGATCTTCAGGCCTTTCCAATCATCCAGAGTGTTAATCGGCCCTTTCGCGCTGTAAACATGACGGGGTGTTCTGCACATCCAGCCGATCACTCTGATATTCGCATGATCGATCAGATCCTGGTTCAGTATCTCTCCAGCCTCCCCTTCAAGAAGGTCAAATACGGACTGTGCACTGTTCGGAGCCACATAAGGCAGATCAAAAATGGCGAATTTGGGAGATACCGTTGACAGGACGGCTGCAGTTGCCTCCGCAATTTGTATGCTCTGCATCTGCAGGCTGCCTATGTAATCACTGTGTGATCCCAACTGTGAGTTTGGATGGACTTCCCCTGTCACCGCCCCATTGGTAGCTTTCCCCATCTCTTCCAAAAAATAATCCTGGGCGCTGTCAAGGCTGTCCCCATCCTGGCCTGCATTGGCAATGATTAAAGCCATGGGCTGATATTCCATTCCGGCCGTTGTATCCACTGCCGCCATATCCGCCGCTGATGTATCGGATTTTGTCGTTTCTGCCTGAGAAACACTGGTCTGCGCCGCAGTTGTTACAGTTTCTGTTTTGCTTTTGCATGCAGCCATAGACAGCCCCATTATTAACCCCAATGTAATAGCCATAACTTTTTTTAACTTCATACCTCTTCTCCTTCTTTTTATATTTGTTTACAGGTTTCTAATGATGCGCCCTTTTCTGAATGATATGTGTTGTCAGTTGTCCTACAGCTTAACGGATTAAACTATGTTGAATAATGTCAGTTGTCATACAGATAGTTGCTCATCAATTTAAAAGATTTTACTTATGTTTCATTTATATCATTAATCTGCACAAATGTCAACTCAAATTTCGACAAAAATTCGTCACTTTTTCCATTATTTTCCATTACCTCCCTAATACCCAAAAAAGAGGGGCTGCCGCCCCTCACAATACTGCATTCACCTCTGCCCTGAACACTGTTTGATCCACATATACTCATACGGCTCCAATATAACATTTTCTTTTATTTTCCTGCCGCTGATCATTTCCTCTCCTATCACTCCGATCTCACACTCCACCTGCTGCCGTGATACATTGACAAGCACCAGAATACGGCCCTCCCCTTCTCCCCTTTGCAGAGCAAAAACCCTTTCATCCAGTTTCAGGATTTTCTGCAGGCTGTTGGGTGAGAATGCCGCCTCCTGTCTCCGTATTTTAAGCATTGCCAAAAAACCGGAGACAACTTTGCTGCGGAGGGAATCCGGATCAGACAGCTCTTTCTCCAGCTGGTCCGCATCCAGTTTCTCACGGTTGATCCGCCGTTTGATTCCTGTCTCTTCAAAATCCTTATAACAGTTTCTGGACCCCAGCAGGCTGTGATAATAAATGCCGGGCACGCCCATGACCGAAAGAAGAATGCACTGGGAACCCAGAAATTTGCGAACCATAACACTGCTGTCCTTTTCATCACCGGCTATGGCATCCAGATAATTAATATTCAACTCATATGGAACCCTACTTTTATCAGCCAGGGACCGGTATCCAATCTGGCCTCCTCTTTTTAACACTTCATCCACTATAAACTGGCGTTCTTCCAAGCTCAATATAGTTTCAACCGGACGCAGGCCGATTCCATCATGGGATGCCAGGAAATTAAAATAAGAGGCGGCTTCACTGACTGGTTTAATCCCCATAGCCCAATCTGTCAAATGTCCTGCATAACCGCTCAGATAAGCATGAAGGGTGAGCGGCGGAAGCGGAAACTGATAAACCATCCCGGCTTCATCATATCCGTTGCCAAAATAGCTGATATTCTCTTCATGAGGCACATTGGTTTCTGTGATTATGGTGCAGCCTTTGAAACAGGATTCTATCACACAGCGCATCAGTTTCACCAGCTCATGGGTCTGCGGCAGATTCATGCATGTGGTTCCCTGTTCTTTCCAGGCAAAACCGACTGCGTCAAAACGGAGAAATCTGGCCCCTTTCGAAGCATAAAAGAGAAGAATATCCAGTAATTCCAAAAGTACCTGAGGTGATTTATAATTGAGATCAATCTGATCTTCACTGAAGGTGGTCCAAAGATATTTTGTACCCATAGAGGTTTCAAATTTTGTAAGCAGCGGCAGGGTGCGGGGCCGTATGACCTGGCTGTAATCATCATCAGGATCAGATTCTATGAAAAAATCCCTGTAAGCTTCATTGCCGGATGCGTATTTTTTGTAATAACCGCTGGAAGCAGACACATGGTTGATAACCGCATCGAACATCAGGTCATATTTTTCACCCAGATGCTCTACATCCCCCCAACTGCCCAGTTCCGGGTTAATCTGCCTGAAATCCACTACAGAAAACCCGTCATCTGAGGTATAGGGAAACATGGGAAGCAGGTGGACCGCACTCACCGTTCCTGATAATTCCCGGTCCAAAAACTCCCTCAATGTGTGAAGAGGAGCCTCCCCGTTTCTTTTAATTCCATCCCCGTAGGTAATCAACATGATATCGGTCTGATCCACCCAGGGATAGGAAATATCTGTGTTGTCTTTCCAAAACTCTATCCGTGAATTAATTTGTTTCTCCAGGCTTAAAAAGCAATCCGGATATAGCTGCCGCAAATGATCCTTTATTGTTCCCATAACTGTCTCCTGTCAAAAAGTGACTTATAATCCGCCTGTATCAGCAGCCCTGTATGTTCCAGAACAAGGTCTGCCCCTTTAAGCGATTCTTTTTTTCCTATCCCGATACAATGCATCCCGCCGTTTACCGCTGCCTCAACTCCGGCTGCGGCGTCTTCTACCACAATGCAGTTTACGGGCGCAGCCCCAAGCTCCATTGCCGCTGTTATAAATACCTCCGGGTCCGGTTTTGCCCTGGCAATGGAACATCCGTCTACCACCACATCAAACAGGCCGCGGATCCCCAGATTTTTAAGGATCCTGTCTCCGCTTCTGCTGGCAGATCCCAATGCAATGCCGTATCCTTCCCGTTTAATCTGTTCCAGGAATTCCATGATCCCCGGAAGAATATCATGACTGTCCAGTCTTTGTATATAGCCCAGATAAATCCCGTTTTTCCGGTCTGCCAGCACTTTCTTTTCACTCTCTTTCAGACCTTTTATTTTCCCGGCTTCCAGCACGATTTCCAGGGAATCCATCCGGCTGATCCCTTTAAGCCGTTCCCCTTCCCGTTCCGGCAATTCAAATCCAAGGGATCTGCCAAGCTCCCGCCATGCCAGATAATGATATCTGGCCGTGTCCGCCACCACACCGTCCAAATCAAATATAAATGCCTGTTTCATAGCTGTCTCTCCACAGTAATTTCTGTTCCTTCTTTCGTCACTTTAATATGTTTTCTCTCCCCATGATCCATAACAGAAAATTCCATGGATTTCCAATGCCCCGGGAGATGGGGGGACAGGCAGATGCCTGTTTCCGAGGAACGCAGGCCCGCAAACCCTCTGAGAATACAGTTCAGGATTCCGCCCAGGGATGCGGCATGGATTCCATCAGCAGAATCTTTATAGCCTTCACGCAGATCGGTTTCCATCGCTTTTTCAAAGAACCGGACCGCCAAATCCATTTCCCCGGCTAAAGCTTCTGCTTCTGCGTGGGCGCACTGGCTCAGAGATGAATCATGGGTGGTCAGGGCTTCATAAAATTCCACATTCTTTTTAATGGTTTCACTGTCAAAATAGCCGGTCAGCAGTTCCAAAAGCATCACAACATCAGCCTGCTTGAGCACCTGCATGTCCACCACCTGACTTCTGCTGTAATCTTTCAGGATCAGCTGGCGCACATCCCCGTTTCTGTATTTTTGAATATCCGGAAGTTTTTTCTTGGTGAGAAAAGTATCGTCCTGTGGGATAATACGGTCATCATTGGGACCAGGCAGATAGATGTGTTCCAGAAAATAGTCGAATTTTTCTTTCCATCCCTGTTCTTTGTAACTCTCAGCCTGGCCGCTGTTCCAGATATCCAAAACCTGCCGGGCTGCTTTCACATTCTCGTATGCCATATAATTGGTATAGGCATTATTGTCCACATGTTCCGTATATTCATCGGGTCCGATCACGTCCCTGATTTCCAAGCGGTTCCGCTCACGATTTAATATGGCCCTGCTGTACCAGAACACACCAGTTTCCAATATCATTTCATATCCGTAGTCATCCATAAACCCCTTGTCTCCTGTCATACGGCAGTATTCCAGAAGCCCATAGATGATATCAGCGGTCACGTGGTGCTCTTTGATTCCGGACCATACCTTTGCAGCTTTTCCGGTATGAATATCCATGGCCGCGTAAAGCGGTGTTTCCTCTAATCCGGTCACAGCGGTTTCCCATGGATACATGGCTCCCAGATACCCATATTCCCTGGCTTTCTTCCGGGCTCCTGACAATCCCTGATACCGGTAAAGGAGCAGGTTTCTGGATACCTCAGGAAACATCATGGTAAAAAACGGCATGATATATATTTCCGTATCCCAGAATACATGGCCTTTATACCCTTCTCCCGTCAGGCCCTTGGCTGCCACGCTGTAGTTACAGCCGTCCCATGGTACCATTCCTGCCAGGTGATATTCTGCAAATTCCACAGCAGCCCGCTCTTCCTTAGACGCCCCTTCTATCTTGATGGATGCCATATCCCAAAACCGGTCGAAACTCTCCCTGTGGCGGCGGTACAATTCTTCATATCCTGCCATCGATGCCTCATTTAATACACATGTCTGTTCCCCGCTGGAGCCGGATGTATTAAACAGAGTGTATTTACAGATGGTCCAGGTTTCCCCAGGCTTTAATTCCCTGTTAAAATCCTGCCAGATACTCCGGCGTTCCAGGTGAAAGGATGCAGCCAGATTCCCGCCTTTTTGTGTGCACCGGCTCATCACAGAAAGAATCTGGCCATCGTCGCAGCCGCATTCCATAAACATCCGGCTGTTCTCAAATACCCTGGCCGTTGCCCTGTCAAAATGAGAGACTCCGCTGTTTACAGCCTGTCCGTTAATCCCTGTGGAAAGTTCCAATATTCCTCCCTTTTCACAGGAGACGGACAGCTGATGGCAGAACAGTTTTTTATTATGCATCGAAGCAAAACGTTTCGTAATGATAGAGATGTTTCCCGGCTCTCCACCTGAATCTGTGCTGCACTCGATTCTGCTCTCCAATTCCCCATAGCGTGTGTGCAGGGAACGTTGATAAGAAAGGATCCTGCTGGTGTCCAAATGCAGGCTTTTTCCGTTTATCCTGATTCTAAACTCTGTCACATCAGGGCAATTTACCAGCTCTGTCACCTCGTGTTCACCGGCCCTATGGTAAAATCCGCCTATAAACGTCCCCCTGGATTCTTCCAGCTGCTTTGTCTCGAATGAAGCTCTTACGCCCAGATACCCATTACACTGGGCAAAAACAGATTCGGTCTTCTTGTTGTAATCCGGATTCCGTTCCGGCTCATAGAAACGGAATCCGTCCTTTTCCTCTTCAATCCTGTAATAGATCATAGGCCTTTATTCCTATAAAATACCGGCTCACAGGTTTTGGCTGAACGGTAAAGTCCGTTAATCAGCTTCTGCACATACACAGCCTGCTCCGGCTTTACCAAAACCTCAGCTTTGCCCATACAGCTTTCCACAAAATTCCTGATGCAGTCATAATGCCAGTCCTTTGCTTCTTCAAAAGGGTAAACGGTGTTGAACTGCCTTCCATCCTCATCACCATAGAGTTCTGCCGGAAAGACACTGAGCCCCTTTTTATCACCGTACAGGCATACATTGCGTTCTTCTTTTTCAGCCATATGAAGGGCAAAAGAGGTTTTTACCTGAAGGGAACTTCCATCTGCAAATCGGATGAATCCGAACAATCCATCCTCTACGCTGAATTTTGAACCGTCCCATCTGCCCATAAGCCCTGTGCCCCCCTGCTTTCCAATTCTGTCGGATGAAACGGCGCAGACATAGTCTGCTTCAGGATAGTCCATAAGATAAACAGCCAGATCCAGCATGTGGGCGCCGATATCGATTAGAGGACCGCCGCCCTGTAACTCTTCATTTATGAAATTTCCCCAGCCCGGCACCCCCCGTCTCCGCGTCCAGATCACTTCGCCGGCATAAATCGTTCCGATCTCCCCGTTCACGATCTTATTCTTTAAAAATGAGACTCTCCCGGCATGCCGGAAATGAAAGCCGAAAGTTAAAATTTTTCCGCACCGGTCTGCCGTATCCCGCATTAATTCCGCCTCTTGGGCTGTGAGAGCAGGCGGTTTTTCACACAGCACATGACAACCCTGTTCCAGGCAGAGGCAGGCCAGCTCACAATGAAACTTATTGGGCACACAGATGCTCACCGCATCCGGCTGTACCTCTTTCAGCATTTCAAGAGGATCACTGTACCACTTGGAAATGCCGAATTTCTTTGCCGCATTTTGGGCCGCCTCCTGGTTCACATCACAGACAGCCGCCACTTCCACCGTCCCGAAACTCTGATAATGATTGATATGGGAGGTTTGGGCCACCTGCCCGGCTCCTATCACCGCTACCTTTAGTCTGTTCATGGTATCACTCCTGACCTTTTTATAGGAACTGCTTCATATATGCCACAGAATCCGCGTAAGCTTTGAGCGGATCTTCCCCACGGATTCTCCCCTCATTTACAACCGCGCCATCATAACCAATTCTTTTCAGAGTTTCCATATGACGCCTGAAATCAATGCTTCCGCTTCCTGGCTGATATCTGTGATTTTCCGCGATATGGATATGGCCGATGTAATCCCTGCAGGCTTCAAGCGTTTCCGAGATATCATCCTCTTCAATCGCCATATGATAGAAATCACAGGTTATCTTCACCATGGAGAATTTCCCCTCCTCAATGATGGAGACTGCATCTGCAGTTGTATTCAGCATATGGTCCTGATAGCGGTTCAAAGGTTCCAGATATATGTAAATCCCGCATTCCCCGGCAGTCTCTTCCAACTGCCTCAGGGAATCCAGAATTGCCCGTCTGTCCCCCTCCCTGCTGCTTTGAGATACCATAGGCGGAAGCCGGTATGTAAACATCCCCCAGGCCGCCGGTACCACCACACCGGTTCCTCCGGCCTGTTTTAATCTGCGGATAATTACCTTCAGGTCCTCAATTCCATTTTGTCTTCTTTCTTCGATAAAATCGCCGATCCAGCCGCGGTATCCGCCGCAGGCGCTGGAAACAGGAAGGCCGGATGCCTGGATGGCACGGTTGATTTCGTCAGGCTGCTCCATCAGCACCTTTCCGTCAATTTCAAAACACTGGAATCCCATCTCTTTTACAAATTTGAATTTTTCCGTCAGATTCGCAGGGAAAAAATCTCTGTCCTGTGTGCCTAATAACATGATAAATTTCCTCCTGTCCCAGTAAAATCAATCCCTAATTTGATGCTTTCTTCCGGATGGCGGTCAACATAGCGGCAGAACCCCTCCGCACTCTCTTCAAACGGTATGACCGGATCGATCAAATCCTCACAGTCTAAGTACCCATTCATCAGAAGTTCCCACACCACATCCTCAATCCTGTGTCTGTCCCAACGGGGATATTCAGGATTCGGTTCACTGCAGGCTCTGGAAAATACAATCTTTCCATAGTTATAATGTGCTTCCTGACCCAGCCATAAGCCTTCCGGAAACGGCTTTGCAAATGCCACATAGGCTATGGTCCCGCCATAAGCCAGCCCTTTTAACGCGGACTGCAGCGCATGGACACTGCCGCTGGTCTCAATAATGACGTCCGCGCCCTTTTTTTGGGTAACTCTTTTTATTTCCATACCGGCATCACAGGCGGCGGAATCAAAGGTATAATGCGCCCCATATTTTTTCGCGATCACCCTTCTCTTTTCAATCGGATCAATGCCGATCACCACAGCAGCGCCAACTTTTACGGCCAGCTGCAGCGCAATCAATCCAATGGCTCCCAGGCCGATTACCACCACCCGGTCGCCCGGCCGCACGCCTCCGTCACGGATACCGCTCAGTGCAAATTGGGCCGGGTCATAGCAAACCGCATTTTTAGCCGAAGCTTCCCTGCTCATTTTACGCAGTTTATAATTGCCCACCGCATTCACAATCTGGGTTTCCCTGACCGGACCATAGGAACATACCCGGTCGCCCACCTCATATTCCGTGACATCGTCTCCTTTTTCCACGATAACACCCACAAACATATTTCCCAACGGCAGATCACCAAATTCGATCCCCCGTGGTTCTTCCGGGGTCCGTTTGGCGAATACCCGCCACTCATCATCAAATTTTCCATCGATAAACGGCGTGGTTCCTCTGAAATCCGCCAGTTCTGTCCCGTGTTTCGGTGACGCAAATTCTACCTTTATCTTCACTTCACTGCTCGTTATCACGCGGTCTTCATATTCTTTCCATGCAGCTACTCTCGGGGCTGCAGCCACTAATTTTTTCATATCCCTCTCCTGTCTTTTCCTATTTTATGAGATCCTCTTCATACATCTCTTTCAGTTTTCCTGCCTGATCATTCCTCGAAGTATCTTCCAGCCGTTTTAAAAATCCCTCCAGCTGCCCATGCACGTGGTAAGGGCCGCCCTCTTTCATGACCGTCCACAGGGGATCGGTCTGATAAAGGGATTTTTTCATCATCTCATCCTGCCATTTGAGCAGCAGCCCTGCGCCTTTTTCACATAACCAGGGATATTTATCCGCTAAATTGGCCGTTTCATGGGGATCCGTCTCAATATCAAAGAGCATTTCTTGCTCAAACAGGTGGTATCCTCCGTGATAGGTACGGATATATAAGTAATGGTCGAACCGTACACTTCTCTGGCACACATGGGCGCACTGGCTGATCACCAGACTGTTGTTTCCCTGCCCTTCTCCGGTAAGTACTGTTTTTGCAAAACTTCTCCCATCATAATGTCCTTTAGGGAGATCCATATGTTTAAAGAGCGGTTTCCTGCCTTCTATTTGCAGCAGCTCCCTGAGCGTTGGTAGCAAATCAATATTGCTGCGGAGTTCATGGTCTGAAGCTCCTTTTAAGCCGCCGGGCCATTTGATGATTAACGGAATCCTGCCGGTGGCCATATCCGCCGTAGCGTGTTCCCCATAAATTCCCAGTTCCCCCAGATTTTCTCCGTGATCGGAAGTGATAATAACCGCCAGGTCTTCCCCGTAAATGCCCATGTTTTTCAGCATTGATAAGATCTTCCCTACATGCTGGTCTGCATAACGGACGCCGCAGTCATACTGGTCGATAAAATTCTTCACATCCGCCCTGTTTTTCAGCCTTCCCGGATATCTGGGATAATGAGGATCGGGATTATCGTCCCACATATAGATTTCATTGGCCCCGTGAGGACCTGTATGTATCAAATGTTCTTCAAATATCTCCTGATCAATCCACTCGTCCGGCAGTTTTTCATTTTCAAAAGGATTGCCAAACTCCTCCGGCGCCCGGTATGGTCCATGGGGATCCCAATAATGGACATGCATAAACCAGTTTTCCTGCTGTCCATTGTGCTTCAGCCATTCTAGCACGAGTGGAGTTACCGCTTCTGCCGATTCATGCCCCACACCGCCGCAGTTATGCCATTCATTTAAACCGGCATTGAACCACCAGGCCGTATGGCGTTCCGGAAACGAGCTGAAGGAAACCGTGTGAAAACCGGCCAGACGCATCTGGGTGAACAGGCTTCCCATGCTCCGCGCATCCCTGAACTCCCGTTTTTCTCCCATGGGGCGCATATCTGCGGCCGTACCGCCATGGCCCACCACTCCGGTACGGATTCCGCACTGACCTGTGACAAGCGCCGACCTGGAAGGCAGGCAGGGAGCGTCCGAACAATAATATTCCTCAAAACGAATCCCCTCCCGCGCCACAGAATCTATATTGGGAGATGTATTCCTCCTGCAGCCATAACATCCCAGATGATCCGGCCGCAGCGTATCGATATCAAATAATAACACTCTCATCTAACCTTTGACACCTCCTTCTAACCTTCCGCCTGAAATAAAACGCTCCACACAAGCAAAGATAATCACTACCGGAATAGCCGTCAGCAAAGAAGCCACCATCATTCGTCCCCAGACATAATCCTGTGAACTGAACAAATTCCGCATTCCGATAATCAGCGTCTGCTTTTCCATTGACGAAATAAATGTATTGGCAAACAGAAAGTTATTCCAGGCCTGCATAAATACATAGGCAAATACCGACATAATAGCCGGAACCGATAAGGGCACCACCACTTTAAAAATCACCTGAACCCGGTTGAGGCCGTCAATCAGAGCCGCTTCCTCTATGGAATCCGGCAGCGTCTGAAAATAGGAGGTCAGCATGGACAGGCCGGCCGGCATACTGGATACCAGACAGGCCAGGATCACTGCGAACCGGTTATCGATGAGGCCAATTGAGTTCATAATGCGAAACAGCGGCACAATCAACAATATTCCTGAAAACATGTACACCACCAGGGTAGAATTATGAATGACTCTCTTCCCCCAAAACTCAAGGCGCGCCAGGCTGTAAGCCCCGAGGCAGCAGACCAATACGGACAGCACAGCCGTTGTAAAAGAGACCAAAAAGCTGTTCCAAAAATACCGGAAAAAGGGAAAAATCATCGGATCCACAATATCTTTAAAATGCTTCAGCGTAATTTCTTTAGGCCATAATTCCGGCGGATAGGCGACTGAAGCCGCGTCCGTTTTCAATGCAGTGGTCAGCATGATATAAAATGGAAATAAGCTTACAAGCAGTATTAAAATAACCAAAAAATTAAGACAACCGTTTATTATTTTTTTACGCCGCATTCCGTCCAAACACCACCTTCCTCATTAAAAATACCAATGTCATGACGATTACGAACAGCACTACCGTAATGGCTGCCGCAGAACCAAAATCATTTGCCGCAAATGAAGTTTTATACAAATAGATTCCGATCACAGGCAGCTGCTGGGTCAGCAGGTAGATATCGTCAAACTTATAGAAATTCCATATCATACGGAGAGTCGCAATGGATGAAACCACCGGCATGATTTCCGGAAGGGTGATATAACGGAATTTCCCCCACGCTCCTGCGCCATCGATTTCCGCCGCTTCATACATAGAAGTATCCACTGCCTGCAGCGCTGCCAGCACCATCATAAAGGCATAGGGAAACAGCCGCCAGGTATCAAATACCACCACAGAAGCAAAGGCAAACCAGATGTTGTCAAACCATGCCGGCGCCGTCTCCATAAAGTGCAGCACATCAATCAGAATATAGTTGACAACTCCATACATGGCATTGAACATGTACTTCCAAACATATACCAGGGATACCATGGGCGTTACATAGGATAACAGGATGAGCGACCTGGCAATTCCCCTTCCGGGGAACTGCCTGTTAAACAAAATTGCCACGCCCAAACCGATGCCAGTGGATAAGGTAACGCTGACAGCTACAAAAAGGACCGTTGTTATCAGCACTTTATAAAATTCCTTGTCTGTAAGCAGCCGCATATAATTATCCACCCCAACAAATACGTCCGGTTTATTGGGATTTAAAGCCACATCAAAAAAACTCAGCCGTATATTGTACAAAATAGGATATAAAATAACCAGCGCAATCAGCAAAACCACCGGCAGGATCAGCACAAACCCCAGGATACTGTCCTTTTGCCTCATTGTTAAAGGCTTTCTCTCTTTCCATCTTCTCATCATTCACAGCACCTTTAGTCCTTTAATCCATATCATTATCTGTTTACTATTTTTTCCATATCGGCCTGCGCTCTATCCATCGCTTCATTCAAGTCCTGATCCTGAACCAGAATCTGGTTAATCGTTTTTCCTATAATCATCGCATTGATAATGGAACCGGCCGAAGGATTGGTCACTCCGTTTTGTGTACCGAATACTTTCAGGCTGTCAAAAGCCGCCGGCACTTTCTTGGCTTCCTCGCCATATGCTTTTAAAACGTCTGCCGATGTATAATCAGGATTTTCCGCCACGGACTTCAAAACCGGATTCGGTCCGCCAGGAGCAATATGCAGCAGTTTGATGTTCATATCATCAGTCAGGAGCCAGGAGATAAATTTCTTAGCCGCTTCTGTCTCCTGTGGTGTGATCGTATTGGAAATCGTATAGGTGCTTGGTGAACCGAATACGGCGCCATTTTTATTTTTTGGAACACAGTAACCGATTTTATCAGCCATTCCGGCCCGGTATAACGGCCCCATGATATAGGATGAAAAGGTACACATCGCAGTATTGCCTCCCACCATGGCATCACGGATCTGGGTTACTCCATTTGATCCCGGAAGCGTGTACTGGTACAAGTCTTTATAAAATGCCATGGCCTCTTTCATCTCAGGAGAATTAAACTGCGGTTTTCCACCGGCATCAAACAATTCCGCGCCATTGGAACCGGCAATCATCTGGAAATTTTGCTGTGATACCGCCGATTCTTCCGTACCAAACATGATTCCGTACATCTTGTCCGCCGGATTGTGAAAGGCCTGAGCCGCCGCCAGAATATCTTCCCATGTTTCAGGCGCCTTCAGCCCCTTTTCTTCAAACAAGTCTTTCCGGTACCATATTCCTGAAACCCAGGCGGTAATGGGAACACCGATCATTCCCTCCCCGTCTGTGGAATTGAGCATCTGCAAAATCTGATCATAGAATTTGTCCCGTCCGAATTCTTCCACCACTTCTTTATTTGCCGCTGTGTTAATCATCTCTTCTTCATCCAGCATCTGCATCAGGGAAGCAGATGACGCCACCAGTGCCGGCATCTCACCGCCGGAAATCAAGGTTTTTACTTTTGTCTCAAAACCGTCTTCTGAAACCGGAAGCTGCTTTACCGTAATATTCGGATTCTCTTCCATAAACGCATCAATGATCTCCTGGAGTGCCTTGATCCGGTCCTCCTCTGCTTCGTCATGCATCAGTTCTATAGTGACTGTTTCTTCTGTATTCGTGCTTTTTTTGGTTTCCGTTTTGCTCCCTGTCTCAGACGGCGCCGCCCCCTGGGCACATCCTGACAATACCGCCCCTGCTAAAACAAGCGCTAATCCTCTGCTCACTAATTTTTTCTTCATCCCATTTTCTCCTTTTCTTCTTTACCAGTTTGTCCTGCAGCCTGTTAAAATAGTCTTGCGTATCTTGTAATGACAACGTTGTCATATACATGCTAAGTGGATTGCCTCTCCATAATCCTGGATGGAAATTTAAATACCTTCTGCCGCCCCTCTTGTCTTCCTTCCGTAATTTCGCTGACAACAAAATCCATACAGCACCGGGCCAGGGTTTTAAAATCCTGTTCCACCGTGGATATAGGGGGACAAAGAAACTCTCCCAGCGGAATGTTGTCAATCCCAAGGACCGCAATATCTTCCGGTATCCGGTATCCATGTTCGTAAATTCCACGATAAACGCCAATTGCCCTCTCATCCCCGGAAACAAAAAATACACGGATATTGCATTCTTTCAAAACCTGGACAGATTTACGGTATGCCTTTTCTATGGTATCAATTCCGGTAAAAATATAGTACTCTGCATTTTTCTCCTTCATAGCTGTTTCAAACCCGAGGATACGAAGCTGTGTTGACCGGAATCTCTCTTCACCAATAAATAATGCGATTCTGTCATATCCTTTTTCAGTGAGGTAAACCGCCCCCTTATATCCGATGTCAAAGTTATCCAGGCTGACCGAAGGGATTTGGGGATTTTCCGATTCCCCGAATACTACAAATGGCACGTGATGTTTCTCAAAATAATCCACCCTGGGATCATTCAGAGTGTTCTCTAGCAGTATGGCCCCATCGGCAATGCCGCTGGCAATCAGATAGAATCCGTCGGTTTCATCTTTTTCAAACCGTTCGCTGTTGGAGGGAGACAAAATCATCTTCATCGAACATTCTTTAGCATAAGAGAATAAATACTTCAGCATTATACTATGCCAGATGCTCAAATGCTCTTCTTTATGGCGGTCGGCAAAAACTACAATGATATTCGTGCGGTTCTCTTTAAGACCTTTTGCCAGAATGTTGATCTGATATCCCTGCTCTTTGATCGCAAGATAAACTTTTTCCCTGGTTTCTTCTCTGACTTTCGGGCTGTTATTGATCACTCTGGAAACAGTTTTCATAGAGACGCCACAAGATTTTGCTATATCGACGATCGTTGTTTTTTTCATCTTCGTCCTCTTATTTTTTATTTTGTCCTACGTTGTCATAATAGAATATTTTATAATATATGTCAATAATTTTCAGCAAATTCTTTTGTTTTAGTCATTTTGCATAATATCTGTAATATGAATTTATTTATATTGCCCACTATCTGTTTTCGTGGATTCCCTTTCAACTACAAAAGACGGCAGAAAAATCTGTTTTCTGTCCCATGCACTTCCATCCTGACTGCTGCAAAGCAGCTCCTGTAAAAGAGAAATACACTGCTCGGCCAGATTGTCGAAATCCTGTTTCAGGGAGGAAAGCGACGGATAGATCTGATCATTGATTGGAAGGCTGTTTGTTGCGAACACCGCCGCATCTTGGGGAATCCGTTTATGGCATTCCGCCGCTGCCCGGTATACTCCCAGAAAACAGTCGCCATTTACAAAAATGCAGTCTGTCCCACCTGTTTTAAATAATTCCTTTGCTCTCTCACAGGCAATTTTGGGGGTGTTGACACCATAGATTACAGTCCCCTTTGGAACCGCATCCAAAAAGCCTTTTACACGCAGTTCTGTGGAATAATATCCTTTTTCATTTGCAAAATAACAAATATTTTTATATTCTTTTTCTTTTAAATAGTTCCCGCCCATGTACCCCAGATTGTAGTTATCCAGGCTGACTGCGGGAATTGTCTTATCCTTAGGCTGGCCCAGCAGCACATATGGCGTGTTGGTTCTCTCCAAATACCCAAGTCTCTGATCATTCTCCACATACTCGAAAAGGATCGCCCCATCTGCAATACCGCTTGACAGCAGATAAAAGCCATCCGTTTCATCCCCTTTATATCCCTGGCTGTCCGAAGGGGATACGATTACTTTGAGGCCGATGCCATTCGCATACCGGAAAAGATGCTTTAACATATTACTCCGCCAGGAATTCATATACTCCCCATTATTTTTATCCAGAAATATAATAATGATGTTCGTCCGGTTCTGTTTTAACCCTTTCGCCAGAAGGTTGATCTGGAACCCGCATTGATCCATATAATCCCTTACAAGCTTCAGTGTCTTAGGGCTGACCTGCTCCGGATGGTTTATCACTCTGGATACCGTTTTTAAAGATACCCCGCATTTCTCTGCAATCTGCATCATGTTCGCTTTTTCCAACGTGATATATCCCCCTGTCTGTTTTGTCTTACGTTATCATTTTAATGCCAGCCCTTGTGTTTGTCAATTACGTTAAGGATAACAACGGGTGATCCGCCAATGTCAGCAAATGCCGGCCGATCTCATAGCTCAGCCTTAAGGCCACAGGCAGCACCTCATCCGGCAGCCGGTTGGCATAATTATGGGCTTCAAAGGAAAAATCTCCCTGATATCCGATTTCCTTCAAGGTTTTCATAATTATCCCCCATTCCATATCGCCAAAAAAAGGCATTATATGCATCAGTGAAGCATCCGTACTGCTGTGGGTATCAGACACATGGGTTGCCATCAGACGGCTGCCGATATAAAGGAGCGCTTCCCTCTGATCCTGTTTCATGATCTCTCCATGTTCAAAATCCCAGCAAATGCCGATCTCAGGCGTATGTAAGGTATCGATCAGCTCCACCAGCTCCTCGGGGCTGGAGCAGTACTTTCTCAAAGGCGCCATGGAATAGTCGCACATATTCTCTATGGCCAGTTTTATGCCAAACCGCCCGGCATCCTCTATGAGCCTTGAAAAGTACTCATAATTCTCCTGGCGGGAAATGACGACGGGACTGACCGTATCCCTGACCGTATCCGGGTGGGTAACGCAAACTCCGGCCCCCAAAACCGCACAGCATTCAATGGAACGAAGCACCAGTTCCTGCTGATACTTTTTCTCTTCCTCAGATAATACGGGGGATAAAAAGTCGTAAAAATGGGCATGGCACTGTCCGAAGGACACTCCCAGGCGTTTCATCTCCTGGGCCGTGTCCTCAATCCACTTTCTCCAGCCGTCAGTCTGAAACGGCGAACCCGGAAGTACCCAGTCGTAAAAACACATGTCAAAACGGTCAAATCCGGCTTCTTTCGCCATACTCAAAGTTTCCTTCAGCGGCACTCTCCGGCCTCCCGGCCTGGAAAACAGTATATTGGTTGATGTTGATAGTCTCATAAAAACTCCTTTGGCCTCATTTTTTCACTTCTAAGCACCCGGCAGGCCAGAAGTTTTGTCAGCTTTTCAAAATCATAGCTGAAAGCCGCATGAAGATCCGATGAATTGTTAAAATTCCCCACATTGTCAAACAGTGTCATTCCTGTGGTGAGTTCTCCTGCGGTTTCTACCGCGGCTTTTCCCCTGACAAACCTGGCAATCTCAGGTTCTACGGCACAAGCCACCGCCATGGCGTCCACGAACAGACCGGCCGGTTCCAGTCCCCGGGTTGCCAGAAAACGTTTGGCATCCGTCAGAAACCGATAGGGCATGGTTCCCGGTATCCCGGAATTCACCAGGTTCTCATAGACAGCGTTGGTTAACTGCCCTGTTACATCCACTCCCATGGCCCAAACCGGAATCCCGGATTCCAGAACAAGTTTCGCCGCCTCCGGGTCCACGCACACATTCCATTCCTTTCTGGAATTATACCAGCCCTCCTTCCGGCTGACACCGTAGGAGCCGTTGATGGTGATGACGGACGCCAGATTCTTCGTGAAATCCGGATCTTTCCTGATAGCGAGGGCCAGATTTGTCATGGGAGCTGTGGAAATAACCGTCAGTTTTCCAGGATACTTACTTGCGGTCTCTATGATCAGATCTGCCGCATTTATACCGGAACAGGGCGTGCCTTGGTAAGGGAGAAATGTCTCCGCCATTCCGTCCCGGCCGGAATAGATATCATCCAGACAGAGAGTTCGTTTTAACGGTTTTTCCGCCCCTTTCGCAACCGGAATATCCGTTCTGCCATAGTGTTCCATCACTTTCATGGCATTTTCTCCGCATCGGTCCACATCCCTGTTTCCAGCAACTACCGTCACCCCATGGATGATGAGTTCCTCTGAATTCAGTGCCAGCATTAACGCCAGCGCGTCATCCGCTCCCGGATCACAGTCTATTATTACATGTTTTTTCTCCATAGAATCTGTCCTTTCCCGTATTCTAGTCTAAAGGGTTTGCCCTATAATAATCGTTGATCGCTGCATTGCAGCCTTCGATAATTGTTCTGCCTGTCTCTTCCTTTGATAATTCACCTTTTGCAAACAGGATTAACGCTTCTTTTACCACAGTTTTTATCTCACCTGCATTGGGATAATAGGGCTCCTGAAGCTTTGGGCTGGAATGTCCGATCTGGGCGATGGCGGTTTCCAGTTCCGGTTCATTTTTCAAAAATTCCGTCATTTCAGGCAGATCATACGTTTTTTGGTTGACTGGCATATTTTTTAGCTTTCATCTTCTGATTCCTCCGATAGGCAGAAGGCCTGCACCGCTTCCAGAACTCCTGCAGCCAATTCATTTTCACAGACATAGTCCGCACATTGTTTCAGTTCTTCCGTCCCATTGCCCACTGCCGCTCCGATTCCCGCTAATCTGATCATTCCCATATCATTTTTATGATCCCCAATCGCTAAGATCTGCCGGGCGGGTATGTGAAGCAGTCCGGCCAGCCGTTTAACCGCGAGCCCTTTATCACTGCTTTTCGTCGTGATATCCAAAACTCCGTCTTCGTACCTCACCAAATTCAGTAAGTCCTTATAGGGCAGAAACTTTTTTAAAACAAACTCTGCATCCTCTCTTCCTTTCGCTCCGGCTATCAGCACTTTTTGCATCTGAATCTTCTCCCATTCCGCCCCTTCTGGTTTCCGTATTCCGTCATAGCGTCCGTAATGATCCATCAAATCCTTCACCCAGGCAGTCTTTCGGTACGCCCATTCTTTCTTTCCGTCCGTATATACTACCGACATCCCCAGTCTGTCCGCCGTCTCGATTCCGTCCCGCAGATTGGCGGCAGGCAGGAAATCATTCCACAAATACTTACCGCCCTGTACGGCACAGGCCCCATTGCAGCCGATCACAGGCAGCCTGATGTTGAGCCTCTCTGCCAGCCCCTCAATTCTGGCCGGTATCCTGCCGCTGGCAATGGTAAAGGGAATCTGATAACGTTCAATCCATTCCCCCAGAATCTCCAGTTCCTCCGGTTCCCTGCGGTCTGTTCCGATCAGAGTTCCATCCACATCACATACAATCAACTGAATCCCCATGTCTATTCCCTTCCATTCTTCCTATCTCACTTAATACTTCTGCAATTACCGCCGGATCTTCAGCCCGTTTACATCGGTGCACTCATAGTCCAGGCAGAATTCCATCACAATCCCTTCCAAAGTATACGTGGTCCGGGAAATCAACAGGATCGGATCATTCTTTTTGATATAAAAGTACTGGGATATGTGTCCGGGGCAGGCCACGGCTCGTATCATCTCATCAGAGTACTGCGGAATCAGCCCCGCCTTGTTGATTAAAACCTGGTAAAGCGATCCTTTTTCCATATCCTCACTCTGGAAATCAATGTTCTCCACCAGTTTTTTATTGATATAACTGATCTGGTAATTGCCGGCAATCTTATCCACCATCCTGACGCGTTCCAGACAGACCACCGGATCGCCTTCACTGATGCCAAGCTGTCTTGCCAGGCGGTGATCAGCCCGGTCTTGGGCGATCTTCACCACATGGAAGGTAGGCGACGGCTTCAGCCTGGTCCGTTCCGCCTCCGGGTCGTAGAGCTTATTCACTTCCTTCTTTTCCAAAAAATCCACGTTCTTCACAAAGGTTCCCTTCCCTTTTACGCTCTCCAACACCCCCCTTTCCTCCAGTTGGTAAAAAGCGTTGCGCACAGTTGTGCGGCTCACCTGGAATTTATCAGAGTAATAATTCTGACTCTGGATGCGGGAACCTTTTTCGTAGATGCCGCTGAGGATGTCCGCAATGATGTCTTCTTTAATCAGCTTATAGGATGCTACAAATTTTTTGTCTTCTTTCATAACATGGCCCCTTTTCACGTATTTGAATAGCTAAAATATACCATTTGTGCCATGCCATGTCAATATAGTTTTTAGATAATTTTTGATTTTATCCTAAATTCGTCATATTTATAGGTACTTTATATATTTTTATCTGATAACTTGGCTTTTTATTGCAGGAAAATGTGCCATGTTATAAATATTAAAAAGCCAGGTGGTATGTGGGAAAAGGCATTGAGAAACGATTATATGGAATGAATGAAATATATAAGAAAATCTGAGGAAGAGACTGGGTATTTGGTGTATCATGCAACACTGCCCCATTTTATACCGGCGATTTGACGGAGGAATACGGCGGACATCAGAATGACCCTGGAGCGTGTTTGCCGTATCATGATCTGAAACGGCTCTTATAATAACAAAAATGTTATCATACTATGCAATTTTAGGTATTTTACTTGAAGAATAATTTCATATATACTTTTAACAAGTCAATTTGATAAAGTGCCGAAGAGCATACTATATGCTGAGCGGATTCAAAATGCCTTGGTGGCGGAGTTGCCGTAAAATACCTTATGCTCTGAGCATGAGGACTTTCAGGCATCCCGCTCCCAGGGCATTTTCTGCTGCCTGGCGGGTGTCAGGATTCTTGGTGGTAAAAGCCGGCGATATATTTGTGGAATTCCTTTATTACAGCGGTCTGGTACCGGTCGGGGTTGGGAACGAGATAGATATAGCGGCGGCACGGCACATCCGTGATCTCCAGGAAATGCATGGGGTGCTCAGGACTGGTAAACCAGTTTAAATGAGGCAGAATGGATATGCCGGCATTTTCAAACAAGAGATTCTGCAGCACAGTGGACTTTTCCGTCTGGGCGGCGATCCTGGGCCGGAAACCGGCGCTGGCGCAGCATTCAACTGCGATATCATAGAAATCGTTATGGTTGTCCAGCAGGATGAAGTCCTCGCGGCTCAGCTCGGCTAAGGCAACGCTGTTCTGACGGGACAGAGGATGCTCTTCATTGACGACTACATAGAGCTGCTCGCTGGTGAGCAGGTTCCCGGTGTTGCCGGTGTCAGGCCGGAACGAGGAATAGAGGAGAAAATCGGCGTTCGCCGGAAAGGATCCTGTATTTTCATTCATCAGATTGAAATTGATGTCAGGATGGCTCTTTTTAAACTCGGCCACCGGCTGGACGAGAAGGGTTGAGGCGGAACGGATGGCAACTGTGATGCGCGCCGCGGCCTGCCTGTTTCTCTCTTCCATCTCCTTTTTTGTATTCTGAAGAAGGTTTAAGATCTGGTCCACAGCGCGCAGAAATAATTTGCCGTTATCATTTAAAATGATCCTGTTTTTGCTATGGTCAAAAAGGGGATACCCCAGCTCGTCTTCCAGACGGCGGATAGACCGGGTCATCGCCGGCTGGGCGATCTGAAGCTTTTTAGAAGCTTCTGTTATATGTTCTAATTCCGCAACCACTTTAAAATATTCCAGGGTATGAATGTCCATGTCATAACCTCCTGTTCTGTCAATTGACTTTATTTTAAAGGATAAGCGGAGAAATTACAAGACCAGCGGCAGAGAGTGTGAGAAAAACTTGGAAAGCAGAACCGGAAGATCTCACCGCGGCGGTAGAATGGAGGAAAATATGAGACTGAATGAAGAATTCATGGGGCGGGTTGTGATGAGCCCCGACACCGATGTTACGGCCGGAGAAGTGTCCAGCTGGACCTTTACCTTTACAGCCGGTAAGTACGGAATTGATGAAGGGGGCACCTTCCGGATCGCATGGCGCAGCGTCAGCGACTGGGAAGCGCCTCAGTTTGACAACCCGAAAGGATTTGCCTATACGACGGCAGTGACGGACGGGGAGGCGGATATATTCTTAAGCTACGCTTCTTATATCCGTCCTTTCGGCAACAGCATCCTGTTTCAGGTGAGAAACGGCTTTTTAAAAGAAGGCGATCAGGTTACCATAGTTTTGGGCGACAGGAGCAAGGGCGGACCCGGCATGAGGGCGCAGTCCTTCTGCGAGAGGGAGCATGAGTTCCGTTTCCTCATCGATCCCTGCGGAACCGGGCGCTATGAGGAACTTCCGGGACGTCCCGTGGTGAGAATTGTGGCGGGAAGAGCCCATGAAATCCAGGCCATCATTCCGGGAACGGTTCGGACCGGGGAGCCTTTTGACTGTGTGGTGAGAAGCTTAGACGAGTTTGGCAACCCTACTCCTCTGCTGGAGAGCAGGGTACGTCTGAGCATACCGGAGTTCAAAGGCAGCAAGCTGCCCAAAGAAGTAAGCCTTACGGGAGAATGCGGAGGAAGCATCCGGGTTTCCGGGCTGGAAGTATATGAGGAAGGCTGTTTCCATGTGGAAATCAGCACGGAAGACGGCGTCTACACAGCGGTCAGCAACGCGTCCTGTGCGGCCCGGGAACCGGAATACCGCCTTTACTGGGGGGACATGCATGCCCAGACCAGCTATACGGTGGGGACGGGAAGCCTGGATGATTATTATTCCTTTGCCCGGCACAAAGCTGCCCTGGATTTCACGGGATGGCAGGGAAATGATTTCGAAGTGGACGATATCAAATGGGATTCTGTCCGCGAGAAGACAAAGGAGTATAACGAAGAGAATAAGTTCCTGGTATTTTTAGGCTATGAATGGTCCGGCATCACGCCTCTGGGCGGGGATTACAATGTCTTTTTCAAAGGAGACAATGAGCATTTCTATCCCAGCAGCAACTGGACGGCTATGAATAATGTGGACCCGGAGAGGAACGCCAGCCCGGTATCCGAACTCTGGGATATCTTTAAAGGAAGAGACGATGTGATGCTGATCCCTCATATCGGAGGAAGATATGGGAACCTGGATTTCTTCAATCCTGAGTTCTCCAGCGTGATCGAAATCCATTCCCATCACGGAACCTTTGAGTGGTTTGCCATGGAGGCCATGAAACGCAGGATGAAGGTGGGATTCATCGCCACCAGCGATGACCACACCTGCCGGCCGGGACTTTCCTATCCGCTGAGCGGAAACGGCAAATCTGCCTCCAGCGCCTTTGACGTGGCATCCGGCTTTACCGGCGTATTCGCCGCGGATCTGACCAAAGAGAGCGTATGGGAGGCCATCCGGGCCAGACGGTGCTATGCATCTTCCTTTGACCGGGTTTATATGGACGTATCTGTTAACGGACACCGGATGGGAGAGGAATTTGATACCACAAAAGCGCTGAAGCTCCGTTTAAATGCATCCGGCACCTATCCGGTTGACAATGTGAAAATCTATGACTGGGACCGCCTGGTGGCCGATCTGGACATGCAGGAAAAGGACGAGAAGAAGATCCGCGTGCGCTGGAGCGGCGTTATGAGACGCGGCCGCAATAAATCTGCTTCCTGGAACGGAGACATTTATGTGAGAAACGGCCGTATCACCGGAGCAGAGGAATACGCCTTTGACCGGAACGACCAGGGAATCAAGCAGTGTTCGGACAAATTCGTAAAATGGGTTTCTTCCACATCAGGAGATTACGACGGCCTCTATCTGTCTATAGATGGAGATGAAAGCACAACCCTGGATTTCTGCACGGAACGGGGAAGCTTCAGCGTATCCTTAAAGGATATCTATGAAGGAAAGAAGAGCTTTTCCATGGGAGGAGAGAATCTGCTGGTGGAATTCGAAAGGGCGAACCGGGAGATCGCTTCCAGGGAGGAAGAGACGGATAAGAGATCGGTTTCCCTGGAATTCGAACTGGAAGAGGTATCGGGAGAACACGCTTACTGGGTTAAGGTCACGCAGGATAACGGCAATGCCGCATGGTCTTCTCCTGTGTTTGTGAACAGAGGATAAGACAAAAAAGAGGTGGATGAGTATGTATATAGTATTAATACCGGTTTTATTTTTAATTGTAGTCAGTGTATGTAAAAAGATCCCCCTGATCGGGGGGCGGCTTCTGGCCGCATTTTTCGGGGCGGGCATCTTAGCCATGCTTTTGGGCGGAGTGTATAATCCGGTCCAGTGGATCACTCCATGGATCGACGGTATCAACCGGGTGGCATTTATCATCTGGATCGTCATATTCGGTTCTTTCTTTTCCATGCTGCAGATCGAAACAGGCGCGATGCAGACTGTGCTCAACGTGCTGAGAGCCATGTTCGGCCATACCCCGCAGGGGCTGGTGCTGGCTGTTTTACTGGCCCTCTATATGGGCGGTTCCATGCTGGGAACCGTGGCGGCCGTGGGCGCCGTAGTCGGCATGCTGATCGTTCCCGCCCTGGATGATATGGGGCTTTCGCCGGAACTCATCTGCGCGACCATAGTGACGGGAGGTTCCATGGGCGCCATCATGCCGCCTATCTCCAACGCGGTTAACGTGGCGGCCGGAATCATCGGAATCGATCCGATGCCCATCATCCAGATCAGTTATGTGACGGTGGGAATCGGCCTGGTGCTGATCAGCCTTTTCTTCTGCAAAGTGTATATTGGCAAGAGATATTCCATGCCGGCCCATCTGATTCCCCAGGAATCCGCAGGGACCATATTCAAGAGGGAATGGAAGACTTTGATTCCACTGGCCGTCCTGATTGTGATCATTATGTTAAACAGCATTCCATCCATCGCTTTCGACCTTCCGGGCTGGCTGCTTAAGCAGATCCCCTTCGGAGAGGCAAATTTTTACCAGGTATTTAAAAAAGTGAAGATATTCGGCACGCTGACCAACAACATCGTGTTGTCCCTGCTGATCGCAATTGGCATCTCCTATCTGATGTATCCGAAGCTCCGCGTCAATGCGTTTACCAAGCTGTCGAAAGCATTCAGAAATGTACAGGGCAGCGTTATGATCCAGATTGCGGCTGGATTTTTCCTGGGCGCGTTCAGCATCGGCGGACAGCTGCAGGTGATTGCGGCCTGGGCAGGTAATTTAAACTCCACCTTGCTCAAGATGGGTGGAAGTTTCTCCTTGGTGCTGGCAGGCATGATCATGGGCTCTCAGAGCACGTCCCAGACTCTTCTGACGCCGATCATCGGTCCGTCCTGGATCGCGGCCGGGGTGACTCCGGTTCATGCGGCGGTGGCCAGCGCACATCTGGCGGCGGCCGGACAGGGGCTCCCTCCTGCGGACCTCAATACATTTATCATCGCAGGACTGGTCGCCTCCATTTTGCAGAAAAAAGTTGATCCTTTAAAATCCATGTATTATACCACGGTATATTGTATCTATCTGTTTATCGTGGGCGTTCTGTTCCTGTATATTTAAAAGCCGGAAACAGTCCGGAAAGGAAAATGGGGTTATGGCAATCGGAAGAAGTAAAGCAGCGCGAATGCCAACCGCTATACCTGGGTATAAAAAATCATGTACAAAGAAGCGCCAGAGCCGGCATTTGCCGGAACTGGCGCTTCCTGATTGGGTACTTATTTTACAGCCCCTTTGATGTAAAAAACCGTTTTCTATCCCCTCTTTATAATCAGATCACTCCCCGCAGCCGCCACCACAACAGCCCTATCGTAAATGTCCCTATCGTCTGTATCAGAAATTTAAAAGACATCACCTTCGCCACATCCTTGGTCTTCATCATTCCAAATGAAAATGCGATCATATAAAGGCTGGCTTCATAACAGAAGATCAACTGGGAACCGCCCTGATAGATCATGTGAATAGCTGCCTGCACGCTCAGGCCGTAATCCACACAAATCTGGGCCAGGGGCGCTCCTAAAAGGCTTAAAATGGCTGCCGGCGTCATGATGAAATTTAAGACAATAGCCAGCAGGTAGCTTACCGCCATAAACGGGATATCCGTCATTCCTTTCATATATGGCAGGGCCAGGCCGGAAATAAATGTGCCGAAACCGGCCTTCGCACCCACAACCCCAATGCTCATGCAGGCCCCCACAAACAGCCAGGCTCCCCAGTTGATTTTCCCTAAATCACTTTTATCCCCCAGCTCCATACCGGGGACAAATGCCAGCGCAAGGGCAGCCACAAACCCATACACCATTCCCAGCCCATGCCAGCGGCTGGTGAACAGATATACCGTCAGGGCCAGAAGAATGCAGAGCATTTTCTTTTCAGACGTCTCCCATTTTCCCAGCTCTTTCAGCCTTTCTTTAAAAAAGCTGACCTCCCCCAGCTTTTCTTCCGGTTTGCAGATCCACGCGGTTGCAGCCACAGACAGCACCAACGGGATGATATGAACCGCATTGTCCAGGAAAAAGTTCATATAATTTGTGGATATCTCAGTCACTTCATTTGCCCCGTTATAAGCCACCGCGATATAATCCGGGGAATACAGGAAATAATTGCTGTCCAGGTACACAAAAGCGCTGGTCAGCAAAATGCCGGCCGAAGCTTTGCTCTTGCCGTATCCCAGAGCACTGCTGATCCCATAGGCCACTGCCAGAGCCGCCACACCGGCCAGCGCCCCTTGTAAAAGGAGGCGGGCTAAAAGAGAAAATACTGCGACAGCATACACGATGCCCATATAGGATCCCCCTACTTTTTCACTCAGAGTGTAAGCCAGGCGTTCCAGAATATGCGTTTTCTGAATCAGCGTCACCAGGGCCAGGGCACACAGGGTAATCCAGACGCTTTCCGTAGAAAACACCGACAGAGGCACAGCCAGACTGCACAC
>JAGZXV010000198.1 GCA_018378255.1 Clostridiaceae bacterium
ACAGAATGGTACCGGAACCAGGGGTATGACTTCACCATCACCTCTTCCACTGCATTTGACCACAAATTCATCTATGGACGGAACATATTCGAAAGCATCTCTGTTATCGTCGATGAAATTTTTGATAATTATCTGTCCCGGCCGGAAGTTAAACAGCCGATTCTCACCCAATACTGTGACGGGCGGAAAGTGACCTGCCCTAATTGGATGACCTTAATGCAGCAGCGTATACACATCCCATTTTTTCCTCATCGCCCTATTATTTTATGAAAATTTAAGTATTTTATCAAAGTTTTATACACTAAATCTATATATTCAACTTTATTTTCTTGCTTTTATTTTTCAAAATGATATACTGTATTATAAATAGTTAATTTTAGAAAAGAGGAATGTTTATGTTTGGTTTTTCAAAAGAAGCAACTGTAGAAAATTTAAGCAAATTAGCCCAAGGCAGGAAATGGGACAAGATCAAAAAGAATTATCTGAACGCTGATCCTGAAACACGCGTCAATCTGGCAAAAGCCTGCTCCACCGTAAGCAGCGATGATTCCATTAATATTCTGACCCTCCTGCTGGATGCGCCGGAAGAATCCGTTAAAATTGCCGCACTGCAGGCGCTTACAAAAGTAGGCAATGACCACTGTGTTTCCCTGATCCAGCATATGAGTTCAAACGTCTCTCCTGAACAAACCGTTTTAAGAGAAGAAATTCAGAATGCTCTCAACGCTCTGCGCGGAAGGCAGTAATTTAGTAGAACATGCTTCTTTACATAAAAAGGCTGCCGCCCGGGCTGCCTTTTTTTATTTCTTTGGAAAGTTAATTCTATAAAATAATTTTCGTAACAGTTCAGGATGGCTTTTTCGTTCAAGAAGATGAGCCATTCTGAACCGTTACTAATTTTCCTTTAAAACTAATTATTTTTCACAATATGCACTTTTCCAAACTCCTCAAGCGGCCGCCGGACCATCTGGTTTGCAGCCCTCTCCTTCTCTTCTTCCCCCAGTTCTGAAAAACGGATCTGGAGGTCTTCTGTCAATAAAATGCTGGTATAAGTCATTTCTTCCACGTTCACCAACTCCTCTCTGATAAAATGTATGTACATCAGTTTGTACTTGTTGACTGTGTGTATTTTTTACCCTTGTTTTTACATACACTCAACAAGGAGATGATTGAATGCCAAATAAACAGAACAATTTGAACCAGCCAGGCCCGGCGGGAAATCTCACTACCGGAGCCGCATACATACGGGTCAGCACAGACGGACAAATGGATCTTAGTCCCGAATCACAACTGGATGAAATACAAAAATATGCAAAGAACCACAGCATCCTGCTTCCCCAGGAATATGTATTTATGGAATCAGAGGGACGCAGCGGAAAAAGGGCGGAGAACCGGCCGGAGTTCCAGAGGATGATCGCTACCGCTAAAACCCTGCCGAAACCATTTGACTGTATTCTGGTATGGAAATTCAGCCGATTTGCCCGCAACCAGGACGAGAGCACGTTCTATAAAGGAATGCTCAGAAAAAAGCTGGAGATCGATGTGATCAGCATATCCGAGCCTGTTTTGGAAGGGATGTACGGACGATTGATAGAAATGATCATCGAATGGCAGGATGAATTTTATTCCTATAACCTGGCTCAGGATGTCTTCCGCGGCATGAAAAAAAAGGCCTTAAACGGAGGATACCAAAGCCGCCCACCCCTCGGCTACCGCATTCCCTATCACAATGCAGCCCCGGAAATCGTTCCGGAAGAAGCAGATATCATCCGTATGATTTTCGACAAATATGTCAATGAAAAGATGAGCATCTATGCCATAACCAGGTATTTAAACAGCCAGGGGCTGAAAACCGGCCAGGGCAAAGCATTCGAAAAACGCTCGGTTGAGTACATTCTGCAAAATCCTGTATATGCAGGCATTGTACGCTGGAACCGGACCAGCAGCGAAACTCACGCAGAAAAAGATCAGTCCGAGTGGATTGTCAGCAACGGCTGCCACCCGCCTGTCATCACAAAAGAATTATATGACAGCGCCATGAATCGTTTCGACCAGGAATGCAGACGGAAAAACAGCCAGCCGTCCGAAATCAGCCGGCACTGGCTCAGCGGTCTGCTGAAATGTCCCATCTGCGGCCGCACACTGTCAGTCTGTATCAGGCACAGAAAATCAGGAGACTGTTATACCTTTCAATGTTACGGTTATCTGAAAGGGAAATGCCCCCATAACAGTTATGTAACAGAAGCTCTGGTCGCTCCCGCTATTTTAAAATCCTTACATGAAGTCCTTAAATACAGCACTGTAAAATATCAAATGACCCAGACAGAAAAAAAAGATTGCACTTCTCAATTGGAGCTTCTGAATCACAGCCTTGAAAAACTTACATTTAAGGAAAAAAGAGCCAGAGAAGCCTATATGGACGGCATTGATACCAAGGAAGAATACAAACATAACAGGCAGCTTCTCCATACAGAACGGGAACAGCTCCTCCTAACCATATCCCGTCTACAGGACAGCACCGCTTTTGCCGTTCAAGATCAGGAATCCGCTCTGAATCGGAACCGGATAAATAATCTAATCGATATCCTCAATTCAAACAGTTTTACAATGCAGCAAAAGAACAGGGCCCTGAAAAGTATTATCGATAAGATCGTAGTGGACCGGGATCAGATGCACCTGGATATCTATTACCATTTCAGAGGAGACCTAAAATGACGCTAATCTCTCATAATTCTCTTCACCAAGATACGCTTTCTCATTTTGGATGACCCAATGGGGCTCCTGCTCCCTGGGCGAGCGTGGTTACAGCCCGATTGAAATTCTCCGTCATTTTTATGGCGACAGCATTTATATCAATACGGCAGAGCAGATTTCAGGAATTCCCGCTTCATGGCCGGGATACGACTTAACCATCGGCGCCTCCGGCCAGAAAGTCCAGCAGGTGCAGGAGCAGTTAGATGCCATTGCCACCGTATATTCTGCAATTCCACATATCACCCCGGATGGAGTCTATGGTCCGGCAACCGCAGCAGCGGTCAGGGAATTCCAATCGATTTTCGGTCTTCCGTCCACCGGTGTTATCGATTTCGCCACCTGGTATAAGATTTCACACATCTATGTAGGAATAACACGAATTGCAGAACTGGTGTGAGGTAAGTGGGATTTAATTGGTGAGGGTAACGCAGGGAAGCGGGGAGGCCGGATGGCGGGAAGGAAGGCCGGGCGCATATATAACCGGGGAAACCAACGATACAGGGATCTGATTCCAACCGTTAAGTGGAACTAAGGCTTTCAGCATTAAAGAAGGCGGTCCGATGCCCATTCACGGTGAACGCCTCATGACTTCACCGTTCAGGGGCATCTCAGAAACTGATTCGGTTTTCAGTTTCTGCCCGCCTTCTTTTATGCTGAAAACCTAAGTTCAACTAAACGGTTTCCACACGACCCCTGTATCGTTGGTTTCCCCGGTTATATATGCGCCCGGCCTTCCTTCCCGCCATCCGGCCTCCCCGCTTCCCTGCTGGTTTTCTCTGGCTCAAGTAATTAAAAACAATTTTGTAAATTAAAAGAAAATTTAACATCAAACGTCAAGGCATTTTCGAAAATGCCTTCACACTTAATGTTCATACAATACCAAATTCCGTCTTAATATAACTCTTCTTTGCCTTTTCTACTCTTCTCCCCCCAAAAATCTTTATTATATGCCGTGCAACCAGTACTCAGCCTGTAAGAAGGGGAACCTGGGGCGGAGGGTAAGGCCAGGCGGCCAAAGAGGCGGACCAAAGGTGACGGGGATCCTGTGGAGACCGTTTAGTGGAACTTAGGTTTTCAGAAGGGAAAAAAGCGGGCAGAAACTGAAATTCCGAATCAGTTTCTGAGATGCCCCTGAACGGTAAAGTCATCAGGAGTTTACCGTGAATGGGCATCGCACCGCTTTTTTCCCTTCTGAAAGCCTTAGTTCCACTTAACGGTCGGAATCAGATCCCCGCCGCCTTTGGTCCGCCTCTTTGGCCGCCTGGCCTTGCCCTCCGCCCCAGGTTCCCCTTCTTACAGGCGTTACTTCCGCCAATATATCAAATAAAGATATATCATACTTCATCAAACCGCAGCGTCACAAACAATGCCGCCGCAAAAAACACAATTCCGGTCAAAAAATCCAGTGCCCGGAAGTTGGCCCAGGGGATGCCGGACAAAATTACCATAGGGGAGGACAGCACAAGACCTAAAATCGCACTGTATGTAACCGCTTCATACCGCTCAAACAGCCACAAAAGAACTTTGGCACATAAAAACATCCCGGTCATAATCCCCAGTCCAAGAGGAATCAGCCTTTGGCTGCAGATCCAGGCTCCCGCCAGATCACCAGCGGCGGCGGCACGCACAAATCCGTTTATCAGAGCCAGAAGCGGACGGTAATAGCCCAGCATCATGAAAATCATGGTTCCGCTCACCCCAGGCACGATCATGCTGAATGCTCCCACAATTCCAAGTATGTACAGCACTGCTATCTGCTTCAAATTCATGGTGAGAATCACATCCATTCCCTCTGTCCGCTCCATACATCCCATGAGAACTGCCAGCACAAAAGCTGCAAACAAAATGAGATAGGATGATCTTTTGCTGTCCTTTTTAACCGCCCTTTTAGCCACAGCAGGTATGCCGCCGAGAATCAGACCGATAAATGTCAGATTTGTCTGAAGCGGCCAGACTTCGAACAGCCACTCAATCGCAAACGACAGTCCCAGCACGCCGGATACCGCGCCGATCACATAAGGCAGCAGTGTTTTAACGCTCCTTTTCGTGTCTGTAAAAACCCGCGAAATCGCCCCCAGAATCTGATCATAAACTCCCATGGAAACAGCCAGGGCGCTTCCGCTCACCCCAGGCATAATATTGGCCACACCAATTATCATGCCTTTAAATATTTCGTTCAGATATTCCATCCTACGCCTCCAAACCTGGCCTTTTTTAAGCATCCCGGTTTGGGTGCATAAAAATAAGGCATCTTATTGATGCCTTATTCTATGCAGAAAATCAGATATTATAACCTCTCGCTTTTAAATAATCTTTTATGGTATCAACCGTACCGTCAATTCCTATCCTGGAAGTATTGATGATGATATCATAATTATCAAAATCTTCCCAGCTTCTTCCGGTATAATAGCGGTGATAGTCACGCCGTTCCTTATCAATCCTTTTTATATTCTTCAGCACATCCTTGGGATCATACAATTCTTTTTCCGTGATCCGGGCAGCCCTGGCCTCCAGGTCGGCATAAAGGAATACTCTCACCAGCCCTTCCATACCTTCCAGTACGTATTCCGCACAGCGTCCAATGATCACACAAGATTCCTCTGCCGCCAGTTTCTTAATCACCGCAGACTGAAACCGGAACAGGTTATCAGCAGATACCAGATCGGATCCGTAAGACGGCGCCGTCTTTTCCGGCGTAAGGCTGCTGATGATGCGGTACAGCAGTTTATTTCCAGCCCTCTCATCGTTCAGATGAAAATAGCTTTCCTTTATTCCACTCTCATCTGAATCCATCCGCAGAATGTTCTTATCGTAGAAATCCACGTTCAGTTCCTTCGCAAGTTTCTTTCCGACTTCCCGTCCTCCGCTGCCGTACTGCCTGCCAATGGTAATAATCAATTTCTTATCTTCCATAATTGTCCCCTCCCCGATCCGTGTGAGAAACAACCGGTTACATAATAATTATACCATAAAGCATCCTGAGGAGGAAACTTTTTCCATAAAAGAAAGACCGGACAGAACGGTGAAAAATCAGGTGTATACAATAAAGGTATTATATCCGTAATCTCTCAAATTTCTTTCCATCTGAGCCGCATTGTCCAGGCTAAGGAACGCTCCCACCCTCACTTTATAATAATCGTCATCGTATACAAGAAATGCGGGGAATCCCTCCGATTGAAGCTGTTCAAGCATCTGATCCGCCAGCTCCCTGTTTCTGAACGCTCCGGTCTGAACCTGATAGTATTCCGGCGGCGTGGCCTCCTCTTCTTCTATGGTTTTCATGATGCCGCCGGCAATCGCTTTGGCTATATCTTCAAAATTGCGGTCGAAAAAATGATTATCCGCTTCATTGTCGATAAAACCCACTTCCACTAAAATGGCCGGCATATTCGTCCGCCTGAGGATCACCAGGCCGGGTCTTTCGATAATTCCCAGATTGGCAAATCCCACCTCCTCCAGAGCTGAATTGATATTTTCCGCCAGCATGCCCGGAACTCCGGCATTTTCGAAGACAAGGCTCTCCGCCCCCGATCCGGTGCCAGGCGTGGGCATCGCATTCCGGTGAATGGATATAAAATAATCCGCATTCACCTGGTTTGCCATTGCCGCCTTCTCGAACGGCGTGTCATAGGTATCATCCACTCTTGTATACAAAACCTTGACATCCTGATCCTGAAGCGCTTTTCCAACTGCCAGTGCCAGGTTTAATGTATCATCTTTTTCCCGTCTGCCTTGATAGGAAGCGCCGGGATCGCTCCCGCCGTGTCCGGCATCCAAAATTATGATTTTCCTTTTTGCCACTTATGCTGCTCCTTTCACATACTTCTATGTACTATTACTGTATGTGAAAGCCGTCAAATGTTGCCACTTCCTATTCCCTAACATCCACTCCCCGGGGCCCGACATGGGTGGAAAATACGATTTGTGTGCTGGTTTTTCCATATTTCTGAAGCTGGCCGATGAAAATATCCAACTCCATAGTGCTTTGAAACGCCACTTTAAGAAGCATGGAATAATCGCCCGTCACGCAATTGCATTCCAGCACGTTGGGAACATCCCTGGCATATGCATAGAACTTAGGCTTATCTTCCGGAATTACATCCAGATTAATAAAGGCAATGATATGATAGCCCAGTTTCATAGGATCCACAACCGCATGATATCCTGAGATAATCCCGTCCTTTTCCAGTTTTTCAATTCTGGCCGATACTGCCGGCGAAGATAAAAATGTCTTCTCTGCGATTGTTTTCAATGACGTTCTCGCGTTATCCTGCAAAATTTTAAGTATCTTTCTATCGATATCATCCATACTGCTCTAATCCTCCTGTGAAAGAAAAAAAGCGTGCGAACCCACCCAGGTCCGAACGCTTTTGCTCGTTTCGCTTAATATTTTTCTAAAAGTTAATATAACTGTTTCTTTTCCTGTTGTCAATCCTTATTTTTCTAAAGTTTTATAAACTTACGGTCTTTTGCATCAGTTCAGGCAGCGGCCGTTTTCAGGCCATTTACCGTCCCTGAAACCGGGACAGCCCGATCTCACCGTTAAATACCTCAACAGCCGGACCGGTCATAGAAACATGATTTGTTGTTTTATCCCATTCGATCTTCAGGGTACCGCCCTTTAAAGCCACCTCCACCACCGGCTCCGTATACCCCATCAGGACACAGGCCGCCACACTGGCGGTCGCCCCTGTCCCGCAGGCCCAAGTTTCTCCGCTTCCTCTCTCCCAAACCCGCATTCTGATATGGGTCCGGTCAATGATCTGGATGAATTCAGAATTCACCCGGTCCGGAAAGCGGGGATGATTCTCGAAGAAAGGGCCGTTTTTTTCAAGGTCCAGCGTTTCCGTGTCCTCTACAAAATAGACAGCATGGGGATTTCCCACCGAAATACCGATAAATTCATATTCATTTCCGCACACAGTAATCTTCTCCGGCAGCTCTGAGGTGAGTTCCGGCACACCCATATCGACTTTTACGCAGGTTACCGTATCACCGTCTGTGGTCAGTTCCAACCGTTTTATTCCGCCTTTCGTCTCCACAAGCATCTCTTTTTTCCTGACAATCCCATGCTCATACACGTATTTTCCAACACACCGGATTCCATTTCCGCACATGGTTCCTTCAGAACCGTCTTCATTAAACATGCGCATTCTGCAATCCGCCAGATCGGAAGGGCAGATAAGAATCAGGCCGTCCGAACCGATGCCAAAATGGCGGTCGCTGACCAGCACTGCCGTCTTTTCCGGTTCTTTTACCTCTTCTTCAAAACAATTGACATAGACATAGTCATTGCCTGTTCCCTGCATTTTAGTAAATTTCATTTTCTCCTCATTTCTAAGATATCCTAAAGATTGATCAAACTCATCACCATCTGGGCAGTTTCCACCATATTGGTTCCACTGTCCATGCTGCACTTTTGTATGTATCTGTGCGCTTCTGCTTCCGTCATATTGTTCCGTTCCATTAAAAGCGCCTTCGCCTGTGCGATCAGGCGGGCCTCTTCCTCATTCCGTTCTTTCGGCTGCTGCCTCTGCTTTTTCCTGCGCCTGGTCTGGGTCTGTACCATCATCTCCAGCGTGCTCACAAGATCATGAACCTTCAGCGGCATCGGAAGGCACACAACTCCCTCCGGCTCATGACCGGCCCATCTGCTCGGTGATGCAACCAACAACATCTCAAAGCCCCCCGGGAGGCAGTCTTTCAGCTCCTGATACTGCATATCTTCAAACCGATACCCGCTAACCACAATCCCGCTATTCAGACTATCTGCATAATTGAGTGCCTGCGCGCCGGATGTACAAACAGCGATTACTTGAAACCCACTTCTCATCAGTATATTCTTTATACTTTTCGCATCTTCCGGTTTTGAAAATGCTACTATCACATTGGTCACATTCTCACCTCCAAGTAATCGAAATCAAAAGAAACAGGCATACTTAAAACTTGTATAAGTATTCCCCGATTTCCCAATCAGTTACCTGACTGCGGAAAATGCGCCATTCCTCTTCTTTTGCTTCCAAATACTTCGTGTAGATGTGCTTGCCCAGCACCTCCTGGAAAAATGTGTCTTCCCGGAAGGCATCAATGGCCTCTCCCAGGGTTTCCGGAAGCTGTTCAATTCCTCTCTCCCTGCGCTCCTCTTCTGTCATGTCAAAGATGTTCTCATTGACGCTGGCCGGGGGAACCATGCCTTTCTTGATTCCGTCCAGACCGGCAGCCAGACACGCCGCCAGCGCCAGATAGGGATTAACAGCAGAATCCGGACTTCTTAACTCCAGCCTGGTACTCGCTCCTCTGGAACAGGGAATGCGGATCAAAGGGCTGCGGTTGGAATTGGCCGACCAGGCGATATAAACCGGAGCATCATATCCCGGCATCAGCCTTTTATACGAATTAACCAGTGGATTGGTTAAAATGGCCATTCCCTTCATATGATACAGAACGCCTGCCAGGAACTGGTAAGCCGTTTTGCTCAGTCCCAACGCATCTTCCTTGTCTTCAAATATATTATTGCCAAATTCGTCCGCTAAAGACATATTAACATGCATGCCGGACCCATTTACACCGGCTTTTGGCTTGGGCATAAAAGTGGCGTGAAGTCCGTGACGCTTCGCTATGGTTTTTACCGCCATTTTAAATGTCATAATATTATCGGCAGTCACCAGGCATTCCGCATACTGGAAATCAATCTCGTGCTGGGCCGGGGCGATCTCATGATGGGATGCTTCGATCTCAAATCCCATATCTTCCAGGTTCAGCACGATATCCCGGCGGACATTCTCAGCCAGATCGATGGGCCCCACATCAAAATAACCGGCCATCTCATGGGTTTTTGTGGTCGGCCGTCCTTCCTCATCCGTATGGAATAAAAAGAATTCACATTCCGGGCCCACATGAAAGGTAAAGCCCATATCCCTGGCTTCCTTTATCACCTTTTTCAGTACATACCGTGGATCACCTTCAAACGGGGTCTGGTTCGGCCGGTAAACATCACAGATAAACCGGGCGACCTTTCCCTGCTGGGGTCTCCATGGAAACACCTCAAAAGTATCCAGATCAGGATACAGATACATGTCAGATTCCTCAATCCTCACGAATCCCTCAATCGCCGATCCGTCAAACATACATTTATTATCCAGGGCCTTTTTCAACTGGCTGACCGTAATAGCCACATTTTTAAGCATGCCGAAAATATCTGTGAACTGAAGCCGGATAAACTCCACATCCTCTTCCTCTACCATGCGGAAAATATCCTCTTTACTGTATTTGCTCATTCTTTCCTCCATCCCGCCGCTCAAGCAGCATTTTAATCAGCAGAATAACTTTAAATCAAAAAAGGGCGTTCAGTAAGGTCATTGATAAAACAACGACCTTAAATGTAACACCCTCGCTCCATGTGTAAAATATAACAGTTGACTTTTCATTTGTCAATAATTTCTCAAAAAAATTGAGAGTTTCCGGCACAACGCCTTATGATCTACGATTGTCTTTTATAATTCAAAGCACGGATCGCATTTAAAATAGCCAGGACAGAAACGCCCACGTCTCCGAATACCGCAGCCCACATGGATGCATAGCCCAAAGCGACCAAAATCAGCACCAGGACCTTCACACCTATGGCGAATATGATATTCTGCTTTACAATACCCATAGTCTTTCTTGCAATCTGTATCGCATCCACAATTTTAGACGGCTCATCATTCATGATAACCACATCGGCGGCTTCCACTGCTGCGTCTGAACCGATTCCGCCCATGGCGATACCCACATCAGC
>JAGZXV010000199.1 GCA_018378255.1 Clostridiaceae bacterium
CAATTTTCTCTTGCAATTCCCATCGGATAATGGTAGTATGTTCAATATAATTATTTTTTAAATAATTTTGAACAACAGGAGGTTTGTTATGAAAGATACAAATAAGACCAAGGTCTTCAAACAGCTGGACTGGATTACTACTGTGGTCCCGTTTATCTTTATCTTGCTGCTGTGCACTCTTTTTATGCTGAATCCGGAAGGATCTTCAGCTATTCTCGGTTCTATCCGCTATTTTTTAGGGGATCAGCTGGGAAGCTATTATCTGGTCATTGGGTTGGGCGTTTTTCTCTGCTCTCTTTATATTGCATTCTCCAGATACGGCTCTATTAAACTCGGCAATATAGAAAAACCGGAATATTCCTCCTTTAAATGGGGAACGATGATGTTCACTGCCGGGCTGGCCGCCGATATCCTCTTTTACTCCCTTTGCGAATGGATTCTGTATGCTGCCGAACCTCATATCACCGACATGGGCAATATGCAGGACTGGTCTTCCACCTATCCGTTATTCCATTGGGGGCCGATTCCCTGGAGCTTTTACATGGTGCTTGCCGTGGCCTTCGGATTCATGCTTCATGTCCGCAAACGGACAAAACAGAAGTATTCTGAAGCCTGCCGCCCAATCTTGGGAAATAAAGTGGACGGATGGTGCGGGAAGTTAATCGATCTGATCGCGGTGATCGCGCTGCTGGCCGGAACTGCGACCACATTTTCACTGGCAACCCCATTGCTTTCCATGGCGTTGAGCCATGTATTCGGCATCCAGCAGTCTAATTTTCTTACGATTGCCATTCTGGTCATTATCGGTATTACTTATACAGTGACTGTCTATTTCGGTATGAAAGGGATCGCTAAACTGGCGGCTTCCTGTACCTATTTGTTTTTTGCCCTGCTGATCTATGTATTGATCGGAGGCCAAAGCCCCAGATACATCGTGGAAACAGGAATTACAGCAGTTGGGAATCTGGTTCAGAACTTTATTGGCCTGTCTACCTGGACAGACGCATTAAGAACCTCTTCCTTCCCACAGACCTGGACCATTTTTTATTGGGCCTATTGGATGGTCTGGTGCGTTGCCACACCATTTTTTATCGGATCCATCAGTAAAGGACGGACGATCCGTCAAACTATATTGGGCGGATATTTCTGGGGCATCTCCGGAACATTTACTTCCTTTATCATATTGGGAAATTACAGCCTGGGGCTGCAGATGCACGGAAAACTGGATGTGGTTTCCCTGTATGCGGCCAGTGGAGATTTATACGAGGTCATCATGACCGTCATGCAGACATTGCCGGCATCCGGCGCAGGGCTGATTCTTCTGGCCGTAACCATGATTGCCTTTTATGCAACTTCCTTTGATGCGCTGACCCTGGTCGCTTCTTCTTATTCCTACAAGGAATTGCCGGCCGGACAGGAACCGGACAAAAAAGTGAAGCTGTTCTGGGCCATCCTTTTAATGCTGCTTCCGATCGCGCTTATTTTCTCGGAGAATTCAATGAATAACCTCCAGACAGTTTCAATCATCGCAGCATTTCCAATTGGAATCATCATATTCCTGATCATTAGAAGCTTTTTTATCGATGCCAGAAACTATCTGGAGGGTAATTAATATCTGTATTCAGTTATGCTCCCGGGCCATCCTGTATGTTTCCTCCCGGAGTGTTTCCACCAGGCGTATTGGATTCATTGCTGCCGGGGAATGGCGCTGCGGTACTTGATGGCTGCGGTGATGAATTGGTCGGCTGCGGGGGAGCAGGAACCGTAACGGTTTCTCCCGGCAGCTGCGATGTACCGCCTCCTGGGGTCTGGGCGGAAGTTGTTGATCCTGACGGCGAATTAGGACCGCCGGGGTGATCTGCTGCCGTAGTCTCATGGGCGGAGCTTTCCACCGGTGAACTCTCTTCCGGCGGCTGTGTCGGTCTCACTCCCGGACCTGAGCTTTCATCCGGATCCGGTAAATCCGTAGGAGAATTCGGCCGGTTTCCACCTGCTGATGAAGAGTGAGGAACGGATGAAGAACCATCCTCAGTCGATCCGTCCACAGCTGAAGAACTATGGGCAGAAGGATCCAGATCTTCAGGCGGATCTATGATGTTGCCGTGCTCATCTGTCTCATAAGGGGTCGATTCCGAAGTGTTCTCAGATTCTTCCGTACTGGAGGTTTCCTCAGTTGTGGTTACCACCGCAGCAGTCGTCTCTTTTGGCAGATACCCTTCGGTCGATACGTGGCCTACAGATTTGCCGGCCTTATATTTCCCTGTATGTTCAGAAATCGTTGCGCTGATCTTTTTAACGGTTGCTGTCGGCTCGTATAAATCCTCCTCGCCGAACAGGAACTTATGAAGTTCGATTACATTGCTTTCCAGGGTTGTAGGTATAACGCAGGCTCCTCTTTTGCCCATATTGGCATCGTCGCGCGCCATCGGGAATCCAATGGATTCTCCCATATGGTACTTTGTAACGCTCAAAGCCACATTGGTTAAATCGGATAAATCAATACTGGTAGCCACCTGGGGCAGAATCAGTTCAAGAAGCTGGTTCAGCACTGCAAAATCTGCTTTTTTACATTTCTCAAACGCCTGGGCAATGACCTTGCGCTGGCGTTCTGTACGGGCAAAATCCGTATCCATCAAACGAAGACGTCCATATGCAACAGCCTGTACGCCGTCTAAATGGTTCATACCCGCTTTCTTAATATGCTGGGAATAAACTCCTGTTACTTTTACGGTTTCCGTTATAAAGGAATTGATATACGCATGTTCAGCCTTGCTCAGTTCAATATCCACACCGCCCAGAATGTTAATGGCATCCGCCACAGCTTTCCAGTTAAATGTAACATAATCCGTAATATTCAAATCCAGGTTTTTGTTTAAAGCCTTAACAGCCTGTTCCGGGCCTCCGTTGGCATATGCGGCGTTGATCTTATTGTAAGTTCCCTTATCGTCAATGTTCAGATAGCTGTCCCGGAAAACGGAAACCAGCTTGATCTCCCCTGTCTCCCTGTTAATACAGCAAATCATGTTAACATCTGCGTTGGTTCCCTTACCCACATTGCTTCCACGGCTGTCCACGCCAAAGACGGCGATCATCCAATAGCCTTTCATCTTGGTCAGATCTTCCACGGTCAGCTCTTCATTCTTAATGCTGTCCTGCTGGAACTCATGGCGCTGGATCATGTTCCAGCGTTTTGCAAAAAATGCATAAGTAAAAATTAACAGCAGTGCGAAACATTCTGCAGCTATCATGGTTATGATCCGCCTGCGCCTCTTATTTTTCGCTTTTCTCGGCGCCTGCCTGGGCGGTTCTGGTTCCCTGAATTTAGGGGTTCTGCGTTCGCCTTTCTCAGACGCTGACTTAGGTATATCCATCCGGTCGGAAGTTCGCGCTCTGCCGTTCTGCGCAAAATTCTCACTTCCAGGTTTCTTTCTGCTCCGGCTGCGGCGCTCCCGGCTAAACTCTAATTCATCTTCATACTCGTTATTCATGTTGTACCTCTAATATGCATTTTTGTTAATCAGTCCCTTGAACACGGTTAAAAACATAATCTTAATATCAAACCCAAGGGTCCAGTTCTCAATGTAATACAAATCATGTTCAATTCGTTTCGTTATTGAAGTGTCTCCACGGTAGCCATTTACCTGCGCCCATCCGGTCAGACCCGGACGAACCTGATGTTTAATCATATATCTTGGAATCTCTTCTTTAAAACGCTCCACAAAAAACGGGCGTTCCGGCCTGGGGCCTACAATGCTCATGTCCCCGATCAGGACATTAAAAAACTGGGGTGTTTCATCAATGCTCGTTTTACGGATAAAGCGCCCGATGGGCGTGACCCTGGGATCACGCGGGGTCGTCCACTGGCTTTTTTCCGTATCCGGCGTCTGCACTTCCATGGAACGGAACTTGTACATCTTAAACGGGCGGTTATGGAGCCCGATCCGCTCCTGGCTGAATAATACAGGGCCTGGAGAAGTGAGTTTTATAATCAATGCTGTCAGCAGCATAACAGGTGAAAATAGGATCAGCCCTACAACGGAACCGACAATATCCACCGCCCGCTTCACCGCACGATTTAACGGGTCTGTAAGGGGAACTCGCCTGATATGTATCACAGGCAGTCCCTGTAAATCCTCCATGAGAGGAATGGACGGGATCATATTATTATAGTCAGGGATGAACTTGGTATGGACGCCCGATTTTTCACAGGCCGCCACGATCTCCTCCAGGTGTTCATACTCCTTGATACTGAGGGTGATGGCGATTTCATCCAGTTCGTTTAAGTTTAAAATTTCCTTTAGGTCTGAGGTCTTTCCGAATACGCGGATTCCCTTGTATTCATATCCCCATTCCTTATGGTCGTCCAAAATCCCTTTTATCTGATATCCCCATTCAGGATTGGCGTTCACCCTGTCGATATAGGCTTCGGCTGCGCGGCTGTAACCGATCAGCAGAATGTGTTTCTGGTTAAATCCCTTGGAACGCATGGACCGCAGGACGAGTCGGATGATATTCCGTTCCATCCCTTCCAACACCACATTAATCAGGTAGAAGTAAAGAATCATCCTGCCCGATATGTTGCCCCAGTAAGAATTCTTACGCAGAACGAACAGCACCATGGTTATGATCAGGAAACCGATGGTGTTGGCCTTACAGATATTGGCAAACTCCATGCGCCTTCCCTGTACCCGTTTCGGCGTATACAGGTGGAATGCCATATATAAAAACATGTAGAGCGGTACCACAATAACCAGCGCGGTAAAATATACCTGCGCATCCAGTATGCCCCAATGGGGGCGCAGGATTCTGTTTTCCCAGTACATGATGGTCCAGGCCAGCACATAGGAAATGACAATCACCAATGCATCCAGCAGAACATGGAACCGGTTCAGTTTTTTCTGGTTATCTTTTATCATCGTACCCACCCTCAGTTTAATATCTCATCTATTATACATGATATCATAATTGTATGCTATTAAAATTCTCTTAAAAAGTTTGGTCTTTCGACGATTTTATTTAGATATTCTGACGTTTTCTGCCTATTTTAGCAGTCTGCGCCTGGAAAATTCCCAGACATAGATCAATGTTCCGGCAATCAGCTCCCATTCAATCGAAAGGTAATTCACAAGATTTTCAGGCCGGAATTTCACCTTTTTACATCTCCCGGCGGTCTTTAACCCCTCCATCAGTCCGTCCACATAATCCTTTTCAAACCCTCTTTTTTTGAAAAATCCATACTTCAATGCGATTCCCACAAGAATAGGGAGCAGGTTGACAAGCAATTGCAGAGCGGGCATATTTTTGTAATTCAGGTAGATATTATTCCTGGCAGCCAGTTTCACCTTAAAGGAGTTGTATTTGGAACCGCTGGTCCCGCTTCCCGCATGGTAAACTACAGCATCCGGGCAGTACCGGTTGTGGTATCCGGCGATCTTGGCCCTGTATCCCACGTCTATATCTTCCAGATATGCGAAATGCATCTCATCAAAATAACCGATGGTCTCAAATACTTCCCTGCGGTAAATCGCAGCAGCTGCACAGGCGGAAAATATCTCCCGCTCCTTATTATATCCTGCTGCGCTCTGTCCAACACCACGCTGGTAGGCCCAGCCCAAAACCGTATACATATCTCCTGCATCGTCCATTAAGTCTTTTTGATACAGCTGGATCATCTTACAGCTGACCGAAAAGATGGAGGGCGATTTTTCTATGGCCCGGATCATCTGAGCCACAAAGTCCTCACAGACTTCCGTGTCATTATTGAGCAAAATCACATACGGTGTTTCGGCCGCTTTCAGCCCGATATTGACTGCACCGCAGAACCCTGTGTTTTTATCCAGAAAAATGGATGGAATCTCCCGTTCCTTCAGCCACTCCACGCTGCCGTCTGTGGACCCGTTGTCCACCACCAGCACCTGATAATCATCGGTGGTCTGGCGGTCCAGGGCTTCAAAACAAGGCTCCATGAATTTAAGGCCGTTATAATTAGGTATAATTACCGTAACTTTTTTCATTTTATCCTCCATGCCGGAGCGGCTACACTTCCAGACGGTATGGCTCTCCTATGGCTTCTTTTTTCAAATCGCGCAGCGCGAAATTAGACTTTCTCAGCGTCAGGTTCGGATTGTAGTAAGGATCGCCCTTTTCCAGAATCTCAGGCCATTTCTTTGCAAAAATGGAGATTTCCCGGTTAAATCTGGCAACTTTTTCCGGCGTATCCTCCAAACCTCTGGATTTGGATTCGTAATGGTAGAGAACCGCATACGGATTGTACACTACTAGTTTGCCAAGGGCTCTCACTTTCATACAATAATCGATATCATTAAATGCCACAGCCAGTTCTTCGCTGAAACCGCCTGTCTTTTCAAACACTGATTTTTTCGTCATCATACAGGCAGCCGTCACCGCACTGTAGTCCTGAGCGCACATAGCCCTGTGGAAATAGCTGTTTTCCGCCTTATGAAGTCCGATAAACGTATGGCCGGCGATTCCGCCAAACCCTACCACGACTCCGGCATGCTGGATGGTATCGTCCTGGTAGAGTAGCCTGGCCCCGGCTATCCCCACGTCCTCTCTCTGGCAGAATCCAAGCATTTCTTCAATCATCCTGGGTTCTATGATCTCAGTGTCATTGTTCAAAAACAGCAAATACTCTCCTTCTGCCGACTGCACGCCGAAATTATTGATGGCAGAATAGTTGAACTCCCTCTCCCATGTGACCACATGGACGCAGGGAAATTCCTTTTGTATTTCCGTATAATAATCAAATGTTTCCGGTTCCGTGCTGTTATTTTCCACCACGATGAATTCAATATTTTTATAAGTGGCCCGGTCTGTTATGGACCGGATACAGAGATCCAGATCCTTGTGGTGATCCTTATTGGGGATCACAATGGATACAAGCGGATTGCCTTTAATCTGAAACGTGGTATGGTAAATTCCGTAATCCACGCCCTTTTCCACCTTCTCCGCCTCAATCCCCATCCGTTCATAATGAGCCATAATGGCCCTGGAACCGGCCTCAAACGCATAGAGCTTGCTTTCCGGGTTGCTGGCCGTAGATTCTAAATGGCAGCGCCAGTGATACAATATCTTAGGAATATGGCAGATCTTCACCGCAGCTTCGGTGCACCGGAAGATGAAATCATAATCCTGGGCCCCGTCGAATTCCTGGCGGAAACCGCCCACTTTTTCAAACAAACTCCTTTTCACCACAAATAGATGGCAGATATAATTCACGCTGGTCAAAAGATCAGGATTGAAATCCGGTTTAAAATGAGGATCAAACAGCGCTCCGCCGTCCATATCCAGCTTATCCTCATCGGAATAAACCACGTCGCAGTCCGCATTTTCATTGATGGTCTTCGCACACTCGTAAAGGGCGTGGGAAGGCACCGTATCATCGTGATCGGCCAGGACGATAAAGTCCCCGGAAGCCATTTCCAACGCTGCATTGGTATTTCCCGCTATTCCACGGTTTTCTCCCAGAACTTTATACTTAATCCGCTTATCCCGGTCGGCATAACGTTTTAATATGCGGCTCACATCCTGTCCTTTGGGGCTTCCGTCGGCAATACAGAGTTCCCAGTTTACATAAGTCTGATCCAGGATAGAATCGATCATTTCACGGAGATATTTTTCCGGGGTTTTAAAAACAGGGATCACAATGGAGAATTTGGGCATGAAAGGAAACGATTCATGGCGCTGCCTTTCCAGCTCTTCGTCTGAGGGTTTTGTCAGCTCATACCACTCGGCGTAATCGTAGTCATTATCCAAACCCTGTATTTTATGTTTGGATTTCACAATCAAAGCTTTTAATCCGTTCTTCTTCCAAAAATCCAGGGCCACATGAACGGTTTCCATGTTCATCAGATCCTTGATCTTCTCTTTCCGCTTGTGGGCTACGCTGCTGCGTTTTGCGATCAGATCTTCATTGTATTTGATGCGGGCTGTTTTGCCGTCACAGGTGATCAGCAGGTAATAATCCTGGCCCCGTTCGTAGGGGAACTGGATATCAAAACCGAAGTCCTTGTCTATGATCTGCTTATAATAGATCTGGCTCACATCATCCCGCCTGGTGGACACACAGCGGAATTTTACAGGGTTGCGTCCGGCGTCCTCCACCGCAAATGAAGGCTGGGACTGGGGATCACGGCCGATGACCCAGCCGTTTAAAGTTATTTCATTTTCGCGTATGCGGACTATGTCTATTTTGTACTTCATTTTTCTTTATTTCCTTTATTGACGTCTGGGGCTGCGGGATCATTTTTTACATCAGACGTGAAGGCATTTTCGAAAATGCCTTCACGTTTGATGTTAAAAGACTCCGCGTCCTGAAAGTTAATCCTTTCTTCTTCAATAACCAACGGCCTTTTCATCACCCTTGAATTAATAGTCAGTATATACTCTCCCACCAATCCAATAAAAAATATCTGAATCGACCCCAAAAACAGCATTCCAATCAGCATCGGCGCCATACCTGCCGGAAAACGGTCCCACCAGATCAGCTTCATGACCAGATAAATGAGGGCCACCACGATGCTGATGCCGGAACAGATGAATCCGAATATGGTAGCCAGCCGCAGTCCTACCTTCGTATAGGAGGTAATGCTCAGCATGGCCGCGTCATACAGCCGGTAAAAATTATTGCTGGTCTTCCCGGCCCGGCGTTTCGGCTGTTCATAGGGAATCTCTTTTCTCCTAAAGCCCAGCTCCGCCACAATCCCCCGTAAAAACGGGGTCGGATCGTCCAGATCCCTGAGCACTTCGATAAACCGCTTATCGTAAAGCCCGAATCCTGTAAAATGTTCAATCTGCTCCACATCGGACAGCTTTTTAATCAGCTTATAATAACAGCTTCTCAGCCAGTACATGATTTTATTCTCCTGGCTGCTCTTTTTTATGCCGATGACAATCTTATATCCCTCTTCCCAGGCCCTCACGTATTTGGGGATCATCTCCACCGGATCCTGGAAATCAGCCGCCATTAAGATGGTGCAGTCCCCCGTGGTCTGAAGCATTCCATAATAGGGGGAATTAAACTGACCGAAATTCTTTGCATTAAATATCCCCTTGATTCCCGGGTCCCTGCCGCAGAGCTCCCGGATCAGATCCCGTGTTTTATCATGGGAATCATTGTCGATAAATAAAAGTTCATATTCATAACCAGGCAGATCTTTTTGAAACATGGAAACAATGGCCTGGCTCAGGGGAACCACATTCTCGTCTTCATTATAACAAGGCACTACAATACTGATTTTCTTCATTCTGTCACTTCCAATCTATACGTACCATCACCTTCACCAGGTCCTGGGGTTTATCTCTCATCAGATACAGGGCATCCTCAATCTTATCCAGACCTTCAAAACAATGCGTCACCAGCTTTTCCGGTGAAATGCGTCCGTAACGGACCATTTTCATCATCCTCTCGATCCTGACTCTTCCGCCCTTCGCCAGCTCTGTGTGAATGGTTTTTCCTGCCATTCCCCGTCCGCCCGAAAACTTTGGAAAAGGCAGACTGCCGGTTCCGCCGAAATAGTTGACATTGGAAACCGTACCGATCCCATAACGCACCATATCAACAGCCTGGGCAAATACCTCGTCCCCGCCGCCGCATATGATAACGGAATCCGCACCAATCCCTCCTGTCATGGAGAGCACCTGTTCCACCACATTACCGTCCTTATAGCTGATGATATCCGTGGCCCCAAATTCCCGGGCCAGCTTCACACAGACCGGCCTTGTTCCCACCGCCGCAATGCGGGCGGCTCCCAGGTGGCGGGCGCCTTCCACTGCCATCAGGCCGATGGGGCCTATCCCCATCACAACTACCGTATCTCCAAATTTAATGTCCGCATATTCTGCACCTGTAAATCCGGTGGTCACCACATCCACGCACATCAGCGCCTGTTCCAGGCTGACCCCTTCCGGAATCTTCGCAAGGGTGGTATCCGCATCCGGTATTAAAAATCTCTCGGAAAATGTTCCCGGCTGGCTTCGTCCCAGCTGATGTCCGGAAAAAGGCGCGCCTGCATGTTTAAAGTTGCCTTCCTGAATGCCCGGATCCCTCCAGTTGGGAGTGATGGCAGGTACGGCCACGATCTCCCCAGGTTTAAAGTCCTGCACCAGTTCCCCGGTTTCCAGAATCTCCGCCACACATTCATGGCCTAAAACCAGATTGGGGGCCTTTTTCGAACCTCCGCCAAACACCGTATGGACATCCGAAGAGCAGGGCGCCAGCGCTATCGGACGCAGAATCGCCCCATAGGGCGTGAGTTTTGGCTCAGGCGCATCAAACCAGCCAACCATTCCTGGCTCTTTCAGTACAAATGCTTTCATCAGATTTCCTCCAGTTTCTCAAGATGGTTTGATTTCAATGCCAGTATCTCCACATTCTGTCCAAACCGTTTCCGTATAATCCCCGCAATCTCCGCCGTATAGCCGGGAGCAACGATCAGAATATCATCCACCGGGTGTTC
>JAGZXV010000200.1 GCA_018378255.1 Clostridiaceae bacterium
GGGGTGGGCTTTTCAGCCGGTACACCATAAATTCTGCCGTTTATCCGAATGGATTCCCATATGGCCGGATCCGTATTTTTGTAAAACTCAGTATTCTCCACTAAATCCGTGATATCGGCCACCGCATTCTGTTTTGCATAAACTGCAATTTTATCTGATGTGAGATCAAAAACATCCGGAACTGTATTTGAAGCAAAAGCCAGTTCTAATATCTGGGAATACTCATTATTCGCCACCCTCTCGAGGGTCATCTCAATGCCGGTTTTCTTTTCAAATTCTTCTACCCACTGGGCAGTCCCCTCCTCTTCTAAAAGCCCATCATGCACCATCCAACGGATGCTTTCAGGTTTTCTACGCTCTCCATTTTCCTGCTGCCCGCTGCTCTTTGTCTTACCCGCTGTTTCCTGTTTTATTTCACCGCCATCTTTTTTAGCATATCCGCATCCTGCCAACAAAACAATTGCTAAAATACCTGCTAACGAGGTTTTGATTCGATTCCTCTTCATATATAAAACTCCTCCTTATTATCCTTTTACAGCCCCAACTGTTACCCCTTTTGTAAAATACTTCTGTACAAACGGATAAATCAGTAAAAATGGGAATACGACTACGATTACTACCGCTGATTTTAACATTTCCTGTGATACCGACAAGGTGGATGTCGCCCCTGAAATACCGTCATTTAATATTAAGTCCCTGATTTTAACCTGGAAATTTTTCCATTTCGGATCTGTTATATAAAGAATGAAATGCATATATTCATTCCATAATTTAACTGCAATGAACAAACCTATGGATGCCAGCGCCGGTTTTGATAAGGGCAGCACAATTTTAGTAAATATTTTCATAGGAGAACATCCGTCTAACTCCGCTGCCTCAAACAAAGATTGGGGAATTGTCGCAAAAAAGCTTTTCATTAATATTATATTATAAGCATTCAGACTACAGGGAATAATAACTGCCAGCAGGTTGTTCATCAGCCCTAAATTTCTTACAGTCAGATAAGTGGGTATTAATCCTCCGTTGAATAGCATGGTAAACAGTATCAAATTAGTCATCAGCTTTCTTCCCGGCATATTTTTCTGGATGATCACATAGGCACCTAATGTTGTCAGGATCAGTCCTGCCCCACAACCTATGATTGTAGTGATAATTGAAACGAAAAAAGGGCGGTATAAAGACGATTTGGTCAAAATCATATGGTATGCGGAAAAGCTCCATTTTTTAGGCCATAACCGTATGCCTGCGCTTGTAGGGTCTACGGAATCCACAAATACTTTCAACAGTGGCAGCAGCATCGCTGCCATAAATAAAGTCAAAAAGCAGCAGTTAAAAATAACAAATACCGTTCTGGCCCTGTGTTCTTTTTTTATGAATGAACTTATACCGCTTTTTACCGCTGTCATAAAATCCCCTCCCCATTGATCTTCTTGCTGGCTCGGTTCGCCGCGGTTACTAAAATCACCGACACCACTGATTTAAAAAGACCGGCCGCCGTCGATAATCCGTAATCCGCGCTGGTTATTCCCATACGGTACACATAAGTGCCTATAACGTCGGACACGTTTATAACCATGGGATTCTGCAGTACCCAGACCGAATCAAACAGGTTCATCACCTTAGCCAGATTAAGTATAAATACAACCAGAATTGTTCCTGCAATAGACGGAAGCGTGATATAAAAGATTCTCTGTATTCTGGAAGCCCCATCAATTTTAGCCGCTTCATGCATTTCCTGATCAACGCCTGCCAAAGCGGCGATAAAGATAATTGTTCCCCATCCCGTCTCTTTCCACCGGTTCACAATATAAAAAATCGGGCGCCACCACGTTTCACTGGCTAAAAAATACACAGGTTTTCCCCCAAAGCTCTCAATTATCTGGTTTACGATGCCGGTTTTGGGGGACAAAAACATTACAAAAATCGACGCCACCACCACCCATGACATGAAATGAGGAATATAAACAACTGTTTGAACTACCATTCTGAACTTCGTGGATGCGACTTCATCGATCAGCAGAGCCAGCCCTACGCTGAACACCAGGCTTAATACCAGATTTACCAAACTTATTTCCAATGTATTCCTGAATGCTGTCCAAAAGGCAGGGCTTGCAAACAGTATCCTGAAATTTTCCAAACCTACAAATACAGGTTCACGAAACGGCGTGTACTCTGTAAATGAATAACAGATACCAGCCATTGGAATATAATTAAAAATAAAGAAGGAAATCATAACCGGCAGAAACATGACATAGAACCAGCGGAACCGGTAAATCTGTATCCGCATGTCCTGCTGCTTTCCCGGCGGCCTTTTCTTCCTTTTTTCCTGAAACATCTGTACCCTCCATCTTTCAAATGAACCCAAGTTTTGGCGCGCCCTTTCATTTGATAAAAACAGCTTATCACACTACTTTTTTATAGATAAGCGGCAAATCTTCATTCTGAAAAAATGTATCCCAAAAAAGGAACCATTTTAAAGAATTCTTCAAAATGGTTCCTTTTTTAATTTCTTGCCTCTTTCGGGCTGATGTTCTTTACACGCTTAAAGGCGCGTCTGAAAGACTGTACGCTGTTGTACCCAACCTTCCGGGCAATTTCATTGACTGTCATTTTCTCATTCTTCAACAGCTCACACGCTTGATCGATGCGTATTTTCTCCAGATAGTCAGCAAAGTTAATACCTGTCTGCTCTTTAAATAACGATGACAGATAGCCTTCAGAAATCCTGAATACTGTTCCTATTTTTGAAAGTCCCATGCCGGAATCCATGTAGTTTTCATGCAGATACAGGATAATATTGTCGATCATATTTTTTCTCTGCAGGTTCTTTTTCTCCGCCATGCCTGCACCAATCTGATGGCACATTTTTTTGAGACGGTTAAAATATTCGGCCGCAGTTCCATCGGACTGGATCACAGCCTCGTTCAGCCAGAGAATCATGTTATTAACATCTTCCCTATTGTCTGAAAGACCCGACAGCAGATCCAGAACCTTTCGGTTAAATTTAATGAGCAACTGCCGGTTCCATCTTCTTTTTTCGAAATTCTCCCTTTCCAGGAAACGTAGAATTTCATCAATCTCGACCAAATTCCCGGCTTTTATACATACCGGCAGCCTGTCGGAAATGATATCCGGAAAATAAAGTTCGTCTTTATTTTCCAACTCAATACTGTATTCCAAAACACACGTTTCTCCATCGGTATGCTCAAGCGCAGTCCTGGATTCTTCAGCCGCTTTCCAAAGATAGAATAAATTCTCACAGACAGAACTGATTCCCCAGTTGGTTTCCACGTGATATTCCAGCAGAATGTTTTCTCTGATCCGTTCTATCTCAAGATGCTCTTCTTCTGCAGTCTTCCAGGTAGCCAGAATTGCAATCGTATCCCTGTAATTCCATTTATAAAACCAAATGTTATCCCCATATCTGGAGATCAGCTGCTTTTGGATCAGGTGGGAAATAATTCTCACCTCATTTAATGTCTGCTCATCCGCTTGGCTGAAATCATCATTTTGGAATATGCCGAATGATATAATAAGATAGGAGTTACCCTCCGTTAACAGCCCTTCTCTTTTGGCACTCGCCAAAATCTGCTGTTCACTGGCAAATTCCGCTTTGATCAAGTCATGGAAAAATGCTTTTTTCACAGATTCTTTATCCTGTTCTACTTCTGTCATCAAATCCTGATGATCTTTCAATATGCCGGTAACTACCTCTCCCAAGGCTGAATAGTTTTCCGGCCCTTTACCAAAAGCGGACATGATTTTTATGGTTTCATTGATTGGCTTCCCTTTCCTGAAAGCCAGATAGAAGGAGATCAAAATTCCCACAATCAAAGCGATCCCCACCAGTAGGAATTCAAAATTCTTAAGTTCAGATAATTTTATTAACGCCTGTTTCTCCGGAACCGCCAAAATATAGTTCCATCCTGTCTTTTGGGATGTGATCTGGATAATACTGGTTCCGTTATTCTCCAGATAACCGTCATTTAGAATGGCCTCATTTAAATCTTCATATTTTACCCCATCCCCAAAAGACCATATGGGTTGATTATTTGAATCACAGATTATAATGGAATAGTTGTCTGCGTTATAAATCTGGGAAAAATCTAATATATTTTTCAATTCGCTTGATTTCAGCCTGAAGACCAGAACCCCTTGGTTCACTCCTGCGAGGGACCGTGAAAATGGCATCACATACTCAATGGTGCTGCCGCTTTTTTGAAATCCCGGAACTCTTCTTTGGGGATTCACAACCTCATTCTTCCATACATCCAAGGAACTTCCCCATGTAACTAAATACTTTTCAAAAATCTCCGGCCGGTATAATGTGCTTTGATATAACACCAAATCCTTTCCCTGAAAATACAGGTAATGATCCCCCAGCAGATCAATGCTTTGATAAAGCATCATATCATAATACGTATCAATCACTTTCAATGCCGGCATAACATAGTCTTTTTCTTCTTTTTGAAATTCCGCAAAGTTCTGGATCTGCGCATTTTGCGACATCTGCAGGGCTAATCCCTGTATTTCATCCAACTGCCCCTCTATTATATTCACGCTGTTCTGCAGGACGCTGATATGGGAATTTTCAATATCCTTTTCAACAATTTCAAACGCTTTTTGAAAGCCATAGCTTAGAACGAGCAAAGGAATGGCCAGTATTAAAATATAAGAGATTAAAAACTGCATGATGAAATTTTTCTTGTATGGTACTTTCATTTTTCCCCTTGCTTTATTATTCTGCAGTAAAAGATTCATTAAATACCTCTTCATCGAAATATTTATTTTTCCCGTGTATACCCGCTCGCGCACATAACGTCATTAATCCTTCATTGCAAATCTACTCCTTATCATTGTAACGCTTATTAAACATTTTGGCAAAGCGAACATTCCCTAACTGGTTATGCCATATAAAATAATCCTTTCTCCGCCGCTGGACAATCCTTTACGGGCCGTCTATAATAAATCTCAAATAGCACGGTAAAGTTCACATCACACCTTTCATGCCACGATCAGAACAGGAGGTTCTATGCAAACAAAACTATTTCTGCTTTTCGCCGCCTTTTTTATCATCTTCACCCTGATTTCGAGTAAACGCAGTAATTCCCAAAAGAGAAAAGAGCGCCGGGAAACAGTAATCCAATCCTATGGCAAACAAGCGGATAACCAGTCTTTTGAAAGGGATCTAATCAGTAAGGACTGGGACTTCTCATCGTCAAAAGCCGCACCTGGTGATCAGATCGATGAGATTACATGGGATGATCTGGAAATGGACCAGATTTACTGCCGGATCAATAACTGTAAATCATTTGCAGGAGATCAGATTCTTTATTCCGCTTTACACAGAACCGGCGGCCAGGGAGATTCTTACCTCTCTTTTCAGAAAAAAATTGAATACTTTTATTCCCATCCCGGGGATAGAAATTCTATTTGGTGCATCATATCGGATTTGGGCAAAAAGAATGACAGCTATTTTCTTCCCGCTTATCTGAATAATTTGGAAGCATTTAAGATTCCTCATGTTGAATATTACCGTTTTATGAGGCTTCTGTTGTTTTTATCAGTACTTCCGGCGGTTGTAAAATTGAATTACATCTATCTGGGCTTTACCTGTTTTGTGGCTCTCATCAATATCGTTATCTATTCAATGCAGAAGAACCGGTATGAGATGTATCTGAATATGCTGGGAAGCGTCCTTGGTATAATGAAAACCGCCCGGCAGATTGCCGATACAGATGAATTGGACTACGAGAATACATTTCAAGACATAAAAGATAATTTATCCGTATTCCGGAAGTTATTGCTGAAGATCGGAAAACTCCAGTTAAGGGCATCCTCCAATTTGTCAGGCGACATGTTAACAATCATGGAATCCTCTACATTTGGCATAACCTTATGGGATTTCATTCAATATGATAAGGTGATGAATTATCTCATTGGACATCAGAAAGAATTGATGGGACTTTATCAGACAATTGGTGAAATTGATACGGCGATTTCCATCGCCTCCTTCCGGGCTTCTCTTCCGTCCTGGTGTACACCGGAATTTTGCGGAAATAATGCAATCATTGCCGGAACTATCTATCATCCCCTTATCAATGACCCAGTCTGCAACTCGGCGGTTATAGAAAACGGCTGTATCATTACAGGCTCCAATGCATCCGGCAAGTCTACCTTTATAAAAGCTCTGGCAATCAACGCCTTGCTGGCCCAAAGCATTCATACCTGCATGGCAGAAAGCTTCATTCTGCCCCACTCCACAGTCATCACTTCTATGGCGGTCAGGGATCATGTGGCCTCCGGCGACAGCTATTATATACGTGAAATCAAATATCTCAAAAGAATCATTCAGGCATTAAATGACGAAAAACCGGTTTTATGCATCATTGATGAAATACTGAGGGGAACTAACACTCAGGAACGGCTGGCCGCATCGGCCGCGATTATGAAATATCTGCATAAAAGAAACTGCATTGCGATCGTAGCAACGCATGATATAGAATTGACTGAAATGCTCAAAACTTATTATGATAATTACCATTTTACAGAACATATAGAGGGCAATGAAATCTCATTTGAATATAAAATCCATCCCGGCCCGGCTGTTTCAAAAAATGCTTTGAAGCTTTTGGCTTATATGGATTTCCCGGCGGAAATCCTGGAAGAGGCGGAAGAACTGGCGGTGGACCTTAGTTAGAGCCGTAAGTATTTATTCCTCTCTATGGCCTTAAAAATAATGAATTGCAGATTAAAAAACGCAGCTCCCTGGTTAAACAGGAAGCTGCGGCCCGCAGTGTCTTAAATTTCCACAACTATTTCGATACAAAAGCAAATTATTCCTTATAATACTCTTCCACTGCCGCAAAAAATGCGTCTATATTCTCCCACTTTGACATCGGAGGAATATCACATCCTGTAGATATAACAAAATTCGGATATTTACAGCATTCACCCATCACATTCAAGGTTGCTTCCCTCACTGATTCTGCAGTGCCGTTTCTGATCTCGCCAGCCGGATCTACATTTCCCATGGCGATTGTTCCTTCTGGAATATGGGTCATCATCTCCGCCATGCTGATCGCATTACCAAAATGATAAGCAGCAGATCCTGTTGCAAGAATCTGGTCAATCATCTGAATGGTATAGTTGCCGCAATTGTGATAAATCACCAGGAAATCATCATCCTGAACCGCATCCACAATCTTTTTCACATAATCACAGGAAAATTCTTCTGATAAAGCAGGGGAAAGCATGCCCGCCAACGGCTCTGCCATCACGACTCCATGAGCGCCAGCCGCTTTATAAGCATTGGCATAATCAATTAAAAACTGAGATGCCTTTTCCAAAATGGTATGAACCATGTCCGGTTCCTCATAACAGTAAACCATAGCTTCCGTTACATCCATCAGCCTTCCTGCCAGTGAAAATGGTCCGATAATTCCCGCAAATACAGGCCGGTCGGCAATCTCTTTTACTGCCATCGCAATTGCATCGATATAGATCTGGGTTCTTCCTGAACCGATGGCAGGAATCTGCAGAGCCTCTGCCTCTTCTTCAGATCCCACAACACTACCGATTACAGTTGGAACCTCATCGTCTGAATAACGGATGACAGAGCCAAAACACTCAGCTTCTACAGATAGATCCATCAGGCTGACAGATGCCAGAGAATCCACCCGGTCTGCGATCATCTTCATGCCCTTTGCCTGTGCGCCTGCATCTGAAATCAGGTCTTTAACCGTGATATCCATAAGCTGAATTGCCGGAAATGACAATACAGGCATAGCCTTTTTCTTTGGTGCCGCCAACAGTTCTGCCAGCCATTCTTTCATATTTATTTTCATAATTGTCCTCTCAATCCGCCTTTCATTAAAGGCTGTTTCGCTTTTTGATAGACCTAATATAGCAAAAACAAAGAGGAAATTTTAGAAATAATTTGCACTTTTTTGTATTTTTTTTAGATTATATAAAATTTTTACTATTAACTCATCTTCGAATGAAGGGCCTTACAGCTGATTCCCGGAAGTCTTCCAATCTTACCTGATATGGCGCTGATAATATCCTGAGGCGCATCCACCACCACGCTGATAATATTTACCTGTTTTTTAGGATAAGGGAGCCCCATTCTTCCAATTATATAGCTTCCGTATTGATGCAGAATGCCGTTAACCGCCTCCACAGAGTCCATATTTTCAATAATGATACCTATAACAGCAATTCTTGTCTCCATTCTTTATTCCTCCCGGTTGATTACAGCTTTTTCACTGCTACCATCTTATATCAAATTTTTCTAAATTTCAACATCCATAATTGAAATATACCGCAAAGCAGGGCGTGTGTCTGGCGGAAATGAATTTTAAGGCACACTCTAAAATTCATCCTGCAATTCGTCCTTTTAAATATGCCGCCTGTCAAGGATTTCCCTATTTTTCCATTCATTTTGTTAAGATTTGGTTATCAAATACATTTTACCATTTTATAAAGCGAGGGAAAAATATGAATCAGAAAAGCTATCTGCCGATCGGCTCTGTAGTGTTATTAAAAGAAGGAAAAAAACGCCTTATGATCTATGGGCGCAGACAGTTGGTGAAAGATGGTGAAAGAGAAAAAGAATATGATTATTCAGCCTGTCTCTATCCTGAAGGGATGTTAAACAGCAAGGATGTGGTGCTGTTTAACCATGATCAGATCCAAATGATCTATTTTATCGGCTTTCAGGACATTGAAGAACTGCATTTCAGATCTTTACTGAAAAATTCAGATGAGTGAGGAGATTATTTATGGCACAGCGTTTCAGCGTAAAAATAAATGAAATGGAGCATACGAAATGTTCATTTTCCGACTTCAAAACATCGATTGCGGGCATTTCTTCAGATATAGAATCTGTAAAAGGCTGTTTGGGCATTTCTGCAATTTCTGTGGACCGGGTACAGAGAAACCTAAAGCTCGTTCTAAGCAGCTGCAGCCAGCTTGAAAATCATATGGCCCAGATGACCGGTAAACTGGAGATAATCATAAATCTATACTCCTCCACAGAAGCATCTATTATAGACCAGACTAATTTAAAGACACAAATTTTTAAAAATGATGATCCCGGAAACGGCAATTCCATTTATAACTATTATCAGGAAGTGGATCCAAACGCATGGGATTACATTATGAATGCAGTTGAGCAGATCATTTTGGGAAATTTCACGGATGAGAGCAATCTGCTTGGAATTATCGGATCAGTCCTTGTGGGGTGCATCCCCTATGTTGGGCAGGCCTGTGATATCCGGGATATCATAGCCGATATCTATCACCTGTTTGAGGACGGTCCTGAAACGTCTGAATGGATATCCCTGGGGATCGACGTCGTCGCCCTCATCCCTCTCGCCGATCTTCTCAAATATTCCGATGAGACAGCAGCTGTCTTAAAACATGCGGACGAGGCTTTGGGCGGGCTGATCGATTATACCAGGGGAACCTGGAAATACGCCGATGAAGTTTTCACAAAACTGGACGATGTCATCCAGGAAGGCGCGGAATGGACATCGAAAAATATCAATAAAATTATGGATTACGTCAATACGGAACCCTGGGCGAAGCAAGCCTATAAATCCACAGCCAAACTATACCAGCTCGCTCAGAAAGAAATCGGCACTTCTACCGGCGGTGAGATAGTAAAGGATATCTTTTTAGAGACAATTCATCTGAAAGACCACCTCGTCGACGGCGCTGCGGACATGGTGGACAGCGTAATTGGCTTATTCTCAAACGATACCGCAGTCCCAGCCAGTACAACCTGATAATATGGAGGTTTCTATATGCATAAAACTATACTTTCCGTCACATTGCTTCTGATTACCGGCGTATTCATGCTTTGTCTTGCATGGGGGGCTTATGGTCGCTATCAGTGTATGACATCACATTTTCCGGACCGTTACAGACAGGTAAACATATTTCAGGATCCCCAGGACGCCAGCCTGGAACCAACTAACTTTGATAAGGGAAAAGCCCTTTATAAACGGCGTTACGTCTATGACAGCACCTGTTACCAGATTAAAATATCCCGCAGAGAATTTGACGAAAAATTCTATGTCTGCGAAGACCATCCCCAAAAAGCATACTCAGAATCAGACTTGGAAAAGGCCGGTAAAAATTTGGTTTTAGCCTGCATTGAGCTGGTTATTGCCATGGGCTTTTTCGCGGGGATATACCTTTATCGTTAGATAAAATTGAGATTTAGGGGAGAAAGTTACGCAGGAAAGCGGGGAGGGCGGATGGCGGAGAACCAGGGCGGGAACCGGAACGGAGGAACCAAACGATACAGGGATCTGA